>NZ_JAKUSO010000023.1:0-49948 GCF_022449305.1 Oceanibaculum sp.
ACAAGCGGGTCTTCGTCTTCGGCGATGCCAGCCACGCCATCGCTGCCGCGCGGATCGCCGCGGAGGAGATGGGCTTCAAGGTCTGCGGCCTTGGCACCTACATGCGGGAATTCGCCCGCGAGGTACGCGCCGCCGCCGCCGATCTCGGCGTCGAGGCGCTGATCAGCGACGATCATCTGGAGGTCGAGCGCGCGATCATCGAGGCGCGGCCGGAGCTGGTGCTGGGCACGCAGATGGAGCGGCACATCGCCAAGCGGCTGCGGGTGCCGTGTGCCGTCATCTCCTCGCCCGTCCATGTGCAGGATTTCCCGGCGCGCTATTCCCCGCAGATGGGCTACGAGGGCGCGAACGTGATCTTCGACAGCTGGGTCCATCCGCTGATGATGGGGCTGGAGGAGCATCTGCTGCAGATGTTCCGTGACGATTTCGAGTTCAACGACGACGCCCAGGCCTCGCATCTGCATGCGGTGGCCCCGTCCGCACCTGCCGCCGTTAAGGAGGAAGAGGCCGCGCCGGCTTCGGTCGGGCAGGTCGCCGCACTTTGGACCAACGAGGCGGAGACGGAACTGCGGAAGGTGCCGTTCTTCGTGCGCGGCAAGGCGCGGCGCAATACCGAGCTGTTTGCCGAGAGCAAAGGCATTCACCCCATCACCGTGGAGACGCTGTATGACGCGAAAGCCCATTTCGCCCGCTGACAGCACCCCGGTCCGGGTGGTGCTGGTCACGCTGGACAATCACATGACCGCCGCCGTCGATGGCGCGCGTCACATGCTGGCGGCTGACCTGCCGGGCCTGCGGCTCAGCGTCCATGCCGCGACCGACTGGGCCGAGAATCCGGCCAGCCTGGAGCGTTGCCGCGCGGCGATCCTGGAAGGCGACATCGTCATCGTCTCGATGATCTTCGTGGAAGAGCATGTCCGCGCCATCGCCGATGTGCTGGAGGCACGGCATCGCGATTGCGACGCCATGGTGTGCTGCATGTCGGCCGGCACGATCATGAAATACACCGCCATGGGCCGGTTCCGCATGGGCGAGCCGCAGAAGGGCCCGCTGGCGCTGCTGAAGAAGCTGCGCGGCGGCAGTTCGCGCGGCGGGCGTGACAGCGGCAAGACGGCCGGCGAACGCCAGCTTGCCATGCTGCGCCGCCTGCCGAAGCTGCTGCGCTGCATCCCCGGCACGGCGCAGGATGTGCGCAATTACTTCCTGACCCTGCAGTACCGCATTGCCGCCTCGGACGAGAACATCGCCAACATGGTGCGTCTGCTGGTCGGCAAATATGCCAAGGATGCGCGCGCCGGGATGCGCGGCAACGTTACCGCCGCCGACCCGGTGGAATATCCGGAGCAGGGGCTCTACCACCCTGATATCGAGCCGCGCGTGACCACCCGGCTCGCCAACCTGCCAATACCGGAAGGGGCCGGGGGCACCATCGGCCTGCTTCTGATGCGCACCTATATCCTGTCCGGCGATACCGGCCATTACGACGCGGTCATCCGGGCGCTGCAGGCACGCGGCTTCCGCGTCGTGCCGATCTTCGCCAGCGGCCTCGACATGCGCGGCGCCATCGACCGCTTCTTCCTGGACGCCAGGACCGGCACGCGGATCGACGCGCTGTGTTCGCTGACCGGCTTCTCGCTGGTCGGCGGGCCGGCCTACAGCGATGCGGCGGCGGCAGCCGGGACGCTGGCGCGGCTGGACGTTCCCTATCTCTCCGCCTTCGTGACCGAATTCCAGTCACGTGAGGGCTGGCAGGCCTCCTCGCAGGGGCTGACGCCCATCGAGACGACGCTGATGGTGGCGATCCCGGAGCTGGACGGCGCCACCGCCTCCATGGTCATCGGCGGCCGCTCGGACGGTGCCGGTACAGCTTCCGCCTGCATCTGTTCGCGCAAGATGGGCACTTGCCCCTCGGGCCGGGCCTGCATGCGGCCGGACGAGGAGCGCGTGGCGCTGCTGGCCGACCGCCTCGCCGCTCTGGCCGGGCTGCGCCGCAAGGAGCGGGCCCAACGCCGCATCGCCGTCACCCTGTTCAATTATCCGCCCAATGGCGGCAATGGCGGCACCGCGGCCTTCCTGTCGGTGTTCGAGAGCCTGCTGGAAACCATGCGGCGGCTGCACGCGGAAGGGTATGACGTCGAGGTGCCGGACAGCGCCGAGACGCTGCAGCGCATGATCCTGGAAGGCAATGCCGCCACCCATGGCACCGAGGTCAATGTCCATGCGGTGATCCCGGCGGACGATCATGTGCGACAGGAACGGCATCTGGCGGAGATCGAGGCGCATTGGGGCCCGGCGCCGGGCCGGGTGCTCAGCAACGGGCGCGGCAGCTTCGTGCTGGGCCGCCAGTTCGGCAAGCTGCTGGTCGGCATCCAGCCCTCCTTCGGCTATGAGGGCGACCCGATGCGTCTGCTGTTCGAGGGCGGCTTCGCCCCGAACCACGCCTTTGCCGCCTATTACACCTATCTGCGCGACGGGTTCGGCGCCGATGCGGTGCTGCATTTCGGCACCCATGGCGCGCTGGAATTCATGCCGGGCAAGCAGGTCGGCATGTCAGGGCGTTGCTGGCCGGACCGGTTGCTGGGCGCGTTGCCGAATTTCTACCTCTATGCCGCCAACAACCCATCCGAGGGCGCCATCGCCAAGCGCCGGTCGGCGGCCACGCTGATTTCCTACCTGACGCCGCCGGTCACCCAGTCCGGCCTCTACAAGGGGCTGAGCGAGCTGAAGGCGAGCCTCGACCAGTACCGTTCGCTGCAACCAGACGCGATGGCGGAACGCACGCGGCTGTTTGCATTGCTGGAGACGCAGGCGGCAGCACTCGATCTGGGCGGGCGGGAGCCGGGGCTGGCCGCGGAACTCTATGTGCAGCGGCTGGTCGCCGAAATCACCGAGCTGGAATACACGCTGATCCCGCACGGGCTGCATGTCGCCGGGCGTGGCCTCGGCCCGGCGGAGCGGGCGGAGATGCTGACCCACGCCGCCGGCACGATGCCGGAACTGGCGGACAACCCCGCCCTGTCCGATCTGGTGCAGGTCATTGTCGCCGATGATGAGGCGCGGCTCGCGCGCTTCATGGCGGGCGTGAAGGTGAAGGCGGAGACACCGCTGGCCGAGGCCATCGGCCGGCTGGTGGCGTTGAATGCCGGCCTGGCCACGAATGAGGAGCTGGACGGAATCGTCCGGGCGCTGGATGCGCGCTTTGTGCCGCCCTCGCCGTCGGGTGACGTGCTGCGCACGCCGGACCTGCTGCCGACCGGGCGCAACCTGCATGGCTTCGACCCCTTCGGCATTCCCAGCGCCTTCGCGTTGCAGGATGGCGCGCGGCAGGCAGCACTTGTGCTGGAGCATTACATGAAGGGCAGCGCCCGGCTGCCGGAGACGGTCGCCATCGTGCTGTGGGGGACCGACAATCTGAAGACCGGCGGCGCCGCCCTGGCGCAGGCGCTGGCGCTGATGGGCGCGCGGCCCCGCCACGACGCCTATAACCGGGTCTGCGGCGCCGAGCTGATCCCGCTGGAAGAGCTGAAGCGTCCGCGCATCGACACGGTCATCACCCTGTCGGGCATCTTCCGTGACCTGCTGCCGATCCAGGCCAGCATGCTGGCCGAGGCCAGCTATCTGGCGGCGATGGCGGATGAACCGGCGGAATGGAACTTCATCCGCAAGCATGCGCAGGCCTATTGCGCGGCGCATGGCTGCGAGACCGAGGCGGCGGCCTACCGCGTCTTCACCAATGCTGACGGTGCCTATGGCGCCAATGTGAACATGCTGATCGCCTCCTCCGCCTGGTCGGACGATGAGGAGATCGCCAGGACCTATACCGCGCGCAAGAGCTTCGCCATCGACCGGAAGGGCAAGACCAGCCATCAGGCCGAGGCGCTGGACGCGATCCTGGGCGAGGTGGACATGGCCTATCAGAACCTCGATTCGGTCGAAGTCGGCGTGACCACCATCGAGCATTATTTCGACACGCTGGGCGGCCTCAGCAAGGCGGTCTCGGCGGCCCGTGGCGGGATCGACCTGCCGGTGCTGATCTCCGACCAGACCCAGGGCGAGGGGAAGGTCCGCTCGCTGGGCGAGCAGGTGGCGCTGGAAACCCGCACCCGCACGCTGAACCCGAAATGGTTCGAGGGCATGCTGCGGCACGGCTATGAGGGCGTGCAGCATATCGAGGCGCAGCTGACCAACACCATGGGCTGGTCGGCGACGACCGGCGGCGTCGATCCCTGGGTCTATCAGCAGATCGGCGAGACTTTCATCCTCGATGCGGCGATGCGCCGTCGCCTGTCCGACCTCAACCCGGCTGCCGCCGCACGCGTCGTCAGACGCCTGATGGAAGCGCATGAGCGCAACTACTGGCAGCCGGACCCCGAAACGCTGGAAGCCCTGCGGCAGGCCGGCGAGGAAATGGAAGACCGCCTGGAAGGGCTGGTCATGGAGGCAGCCGAATGAATTCCCACTCTCCCGTCATCACGCCCGGCCGGGCCGAGCAGATCGTCCGCAAGCTACAGGAGCGCGCCGATGGCGATGGCAGCGTGCAGGTGCATCTCGACCCCACCCAGGAGATCGACGGCGCCAAGGTCTTCGCCGTCTATGGCAAGGGCGGCATCGGCAAATCGACCACCTCGTCGAACCTGTCGGTCGCCTTCTCCAAGCTGGGGCTGCGGGTGCTGCAGATCGGCTGCGACCCGAAGCACGATTCCACCTTCACCCTGACCAAGAGCCTGATCCCCACCGTCATCGACGTGCTGGAGACGGTGGATTTCCATACCGAGGAGTTGCGCCCGGAAGATTACATGGTCGAGGGCTATAACGGCGTGCAGTGCATCGAGGCGGGCGGCCCGCCGGCGGGCACCGGCTGCGGCGGCTATGTCGTCGGCCAGACGGTGAAGCTGCTGAAGGAACATCACCTGCTGGACGATACCGACGTCGTCGTCTTCGACGTGCTGGGTGATGTGGTGTGCGGCGGCTTTGCGTCGCCGCTGCAGCATGCCGAGCGCGCGGTGATCGTGGCGGCCAACGATTTCGACTCGATCTTCGCGATGAACCGGATCGTGGCGGCAATCAAGGCGAAGGCGAAGAATTACGAGGTGCGGCTGGGCGGCGTGATCGCCAACCGCTCACGCGAGACCGACCAGATCGACCGCTACAACGAGGCCATCGGGCTGAAGCGGCTGGCACATATCCCCGATTCCGACCTGCTGCGGCTCAGCCGGCTGAAGAAGAGCACACTGTTCGAGATGGGCGATGCCGACGAGGTCGTGGGCATCCAGCGCGAATATATCCAGCTCGCCGAACGTCTGTGGGCCGGCACCCCGGCGCTGGAGGCAGAGCCGATGAAGGATCGCGACATCTTCAATTTCCTCGGCTTCGAGTAAGGAGGGCCGCACGGTGAGCCAGACCGACTACATCCGCAGGACCGGCGAGATCGAACATTATTTCGACCGCACCGCGCTGGAGGCCTGGAAGCGCCTGACCGGCGACCAGCCGGTCAGCGGCATCCGCGCGACCGTGCGCAAGGGCCGGGAGGAGATGCGCAATACCCTGGCCAGCTGGCTGCCGCAGGATCTGACCGGCTGGCGTATCCTCGATGCCGGTTGTGGGGCGGGCATCCTGTCGCTGGAGCTGATGGAGCGCGGCGCCGATGTGGTCGGCATCGACCTGTCGGCGCAGATGATCAGCTTTGCCCGCAAGCGCGCCTTCGAGCGGCAGGCGGCATCTCCCGAGCTTTCGGCGCGGCGCGGATCGGTGCGGTTCGAGAGCGGCGATCTGCTGGACCCGCGCTTCGGTGAATTCGACGCCGTCGTCTCCATGGATGTGCTGATCCACTACGCCGCCGCCGATGCGTCGGAAGTGCTGGAACGGCTGGCGGAGCGCACCAGCCGCAGCCTGATCTTCACGCTGGCGCCCGGCTCCTTCCTGCTGCGCGCGATGCTCGCGACCGGCACCCTGTTTCCGCGCCGCGACCGCTCGCCGGCCATCCATCCGGTCAATCCGGGGCGGGTGGTCGAACGGCTGACTTCCCGGCCCGCCATGCAAGGCTGGTCCGCCGGGCGCACGCACCGCGTCGCGGTCGGGTTCTACATCTCCCAGGCGATGGAGGTGACCCGATAATGAGCGTGGACATCGTCAATCGCAGGATGATTGCATTCTGGCAGCGGCTGGGGACGCGCTTCATGCCGTTCGCCGATGCCGCGACGGTTGACGTGCCGCTCTCCAAACTGCTGCGGCTGGCGCTGTTCCAGGTCTCGGCGGGTTGTGTCCTTGTGTTGCTGACCGGCACGCTGAACCGGGTGCTGATCGTCGAACTGGGCGTCTCCGTGGCGTTGGTCTCTGCAGCGGTTGCCATCCCCGTTCTGGTGGCGCCGATGCGGCTGTTCTTCGGCCACCGGTCGGATACCTACCGCTCCGTGCTGGGCTGGCGGCGCGTGCCCTATGTGTGGCTGGGCAGCCTGTTGCAGTTCGGCGGGCTGGCGATCATGCCCTTCGCGCTGCTGCTGTTGCAGTCGCAGACGCTGGGGCCGAGCTGGGCCGGGCCGGTGGCGGTGGCACTGGCCTTCATCCTGACCGGCTTCGGCCTGCACATGGCGCAGACGGCGGGGCTGGCGCTGGCCAGCGATCTGGTGCCGGCGGAAAAGCGCCCGCGCGTGGTGGCGCTGCTCTATTTCATGATGCTGGCCGGGATGATCGGCGCGTCGGGCGGCTACAGCCTGCTGCTGGCCGACTTCAACCCGATGCGGCTGATCCAGGTGATCCAGGGCACGGCGGTCTTCGTCATCGCGGTCAATGTGGTGGCGATCTGGAAGCAGGAAGCGCGCGATCCCCGGCGCACCGCGCTGGACCGCGTGACCCAGAGCTTTATGGAGGCGCTGCGGGAATATCGCAGCGATCCCGGCGTGATGCGGCTGCTACTGGCGGTCGCGGTAGGATCGGCGGCCTTCAGCATGCAGGACATCCTGCTGGAACCCTATGGCGGCGAGATACTGGGGCTCGGCGTCAGCCAGACCACGCTGCTGACCGGGCTGTGGGCGGCGGGCACCATGCTGGGCTTTGCCTGGGCCGGCCACTCGCTGCAACGGGGCGCGCAGATGCACCGCGTCGCGGCGCGCGGCCTGCTGATCGGCATTGCCGCCTTCTCGGCCGTTATTCTCGCCTCGCCCTTGCAGCTGACGGCTTTGTTCTATGCCGGCGCGGCGGCCATCGGGCTGGGTGGCGGGCTGTTCGCGGTCAGCACCATGCTGGCCGCCATGTCGGTCTCCGCCACGGCGCAGAACGGCATCGTGGTCGGTGCCTGGGGTGCCGTTCAGGCGACCGCCATCGGGTTGGGCCTGATGGTTGCCGGACTGCTGAAGAACGGCGTCAACAGCCTGGCGCTGAACGGCATGCTGGGCGAGGCGATGAACACCGGCGCGGCCGGATATCTGGTCGTCTATCAGGCGGAAATCATCCTGCTTTTCGTGTGCCTGGCGATCATCGGGCCGCTGTCCGGCCGGCGCTATGTGAAGGCGCAGCAGGGCGACATGCGTTTTGGACTGGCGGAGATGCCCGGCTGAGGCCGGGCAAGACCGCCTAACGGGAGGAGAGGATCATGACTGGATCACTCGTAGGCAGCATCGATGTCGCACAGATGGTGCTGTATGCGTTCTGGGTGTTTTTCGCCGGGCTGGTCTGGTACCTGCGCCAGGAGGACCGGCGCGAGGGCTATCCTCTGGAGGAGGATGTGACGGGCCGCTACAACAAGAACCCGTTCCTGTTCATCCCGCCCAAGAAAACCTTCGTGCTGCCGCACGGGCACGGCACCGTTGATGCCCCCAACTTCAAGCGCGACGAACGGCCCCTGTCGGCCAGGCGCATCGCGCCGGCGCCGGGCTATCCCATCGAGCCGGTCGGCAATCCCCTGCTGGCGGGTGTCGGTCCCGGCTCCTGGGCGGAGCGCGCCGAGCGGCCGGACATCACCTCGCATGGCGATGCGCGCATCGTACCGATGCGGCTGGCAGAAGGCTTTGCCATCGCCGAGGGCGAGGTCGAGCCGCGCGGGCTTCAGGTCGTCGGCTGCGACGGCAAGGTGGGCGGCACCGTCGCCGATGTCTGGGTGGACCGCGCCGAACATCTGATCCGCTATTACGAGGTGACGGTGGGCGAGGGCAGGACGGTCCTGCTGCCGAATAATTTCGTGGTGGTCCGCCGGGGTCGCGGCGGCGTGCGCCAGCTCTATGTGCATGCGATCACCGCCGAGCAGTTCGCCGATGTGCCGGCCACTGCGCAGCCCGAGACCGTGACCCTGCGCGAGGAGGACAAGATCGCCGCCTATTACGGCGCCGGCCTGCTCTACGCGCTGCGCAACCGGCAGGAGTCGGTGCTATGAGGCAGGAAGTCATCGCCCGCGAGCATGAGATCGAGCCGGTTCCGGGCCTGCCCGAGCGGCTGCCCGATGGCGAGGTGATGCTGTGGCAGGGCAAGCCCGACGCAAGGCTGGTCGCGCGCCGGGTCATGAAGAGCCGCTGGATCGGCGGCTATTTCCTGATCCTCGCGGCCTGGGCGGGCACGGCCGGCCTGTATGACGGCCAGCCGCTGGGCGGCATCCTGTTTTCCATCGCGGTGCTGATCGCGCTGGCGGCGGTGCTGCTGGGGCTGCTCGAGCTGTTCGCCTGGGCGGTTGAGCGCACGACGCTCTACACCATCACCAGCGAGCGGGTGGTGATGCGCTTCGGCGTAGCGCTGTCGATGACGCTGAACCTGCCCTTCAACCGGGTCAGTGCGGTCTCTATCCGCCACCTCGGCGGCAAGGCCGGAAACCTCGCCATCCAGCTGCCGCCGGGCCATCGCCTGTCCTGGCTGATCCAGTGGCCGCATGTGCGCGGCTGGCGCTTCGCCGAGCCGGAGCCGTCGCTGATCTGCCTGCCGGACGCGGAGAAGGTGGGCGACATCCTGGCGCTGGCGATTGCACAGTACCGCAGCCGACATTCCGAACATCCGCGGCTGGCCACAGCACGCCCAGCCTCTGGCATGGCGGGCATCGCGGTGGCGGCGGAGTAGGAGGGGCACATGGCGCGGGTATCGCATCTCGGCTATCTCGGCGACCGCACGGGGAAGAAGCCCAATATCTTCCCGGCGAAGATCCTGGTCGCGGCCATCGCCCTGCTGGTCTTCACCGCCGGGGCGGTGCTATTCGGCCAGCTGACCGGCATCGGCACCGTGCGGGTGGACTCAGGCTCGCCCGTGGCGGTGCGCGACATCGTTATCCTGCGCACGGCAGAGGACGAGGTGATCGTCCGCGATGCGGCGGCCGGCAGCGAGATTGCGCGCTACGAGGCGGAAAAGGGCGGCTTTGTGCGCGGCTCCCTGCGCGCCTTCGCGCGGATGCGCCAGGTGGCGAATGTGCCACTGGAGGCACCCTACCGCCTCATCCGGTGGGAAAGCGGGCAGGTCAGCCTGTCCGACACGGCAACCGGGGAGCGCATCTATCTGGAGGCGTTCGGCCGGGACAATGCCGCCGCCTTCGCCGTGCTGCTGGAGCGCCGGGAAGGAGGCAAGCGATGATCGAGCTGCTGCGCCGCACCGAGACGCATGACTGCACGGTGGAGATCAACAACACCTTCGATGCCTTCGGCGCGCATGTGCGCTTCGATGACGGCACCATCATCCATCCCGGCGACGAGGTTCTGGTCCACGGCGCCCCGATCTCCATCCCCTATGGCGAGAGTCGCAGCTTCCAGCGCCGTGCCACGATCACGCGGGCAGGCCTGCTGGAGCGCACCTGGGCGCGCCTGACCGGCGACCTGGAGATGCTGGAACTCTGTGAATTCAGTTTCACCGAAAGGACATTGTCATGAGCGATCAAGCCATGCTGGCCGATCCGTTCTCCTCTCCCTCCGGTGCAGGGGGACGAAAGGCAGTGGTCAATGATTCGACGCGCAGCGCGCTGGTCTCCACCATGCTGTCGCCGCGCTTCTACACCACCGATTTCGAGGAGATGGACCGGATCGACATTTCCTCGGTGCGCGAGGAGTGGGACGCGCTGATGGTCCGCTTCCGGGACGACCCCAATCGCGGGCATTTCAAGCGCAACGCCGACTGGGAAGATATCGATATCGATGAGCTGCCCGACGATCTGCGCGAGGAGTTCAAGGATTTCCTGATCTCCTCCCTGACCTCGGAATTTTCCGGCTGCGTGCTCTACAAGGAGATGAAGCGCCGGGGCACCAACAAGGAAATCTGCGACCTGTTCGGCTATATGAGCCGCGACGAATCCCGCCATGCCGGCTTCATCAACGATGTACTGAAGGATTTCGGCATCGGCGTGAATATGGGCTTTCTCGCCAAGGCGAAGAAGTACACCTTCTTCAAGCCGAAATTCATCTATTACGCGACCTACCTGTCCGAGAAGATCGGCTATGCCCGCTACATCACCATCTACCGGCATCTGGAGAAGCATCCGGAGCAGCGCTTCCACCCGATCTTCAAATGGTTCAAGGAGTGGTGCAATGACGAGTTCACCCATGGCGAGGCGTTCTCGCTGATCATCCGCTCCGACCCGAAGCTGACGCGCGGGCACAACAAGCTGTGGATCAAGTTCTTTCTGCTGGCCGTATTCGCCACCATGTATGTGCGCGACCATATGCGCCCGGCCTTCCACAAAGGCCTCGGCGTCAATATCGACGAGTACGATATGCGGGTGCTGCGGCTGACCAGCGAGATATCGAGGCAGTGCTTCCCGCTGGTGCTGGATTTCGACAATCCCGCACTGGTCGAAGGGCTGCGGCGGATGGAGCGCATCAACCAGCGGGCCCAGGCCGCTGCTGCCTCGGGCGGTATCGGCGGGCGCATCGGCAAGGCGTTCTGGGGGCTGGCTGCCGGGGTGAACTTCCTGCGCCTCTATATGATCCCCAGCGTGCCGAACACGCTGCCCGCGACCTCGCGCCTGCAGCCGATCTGGTAGGGACGCCCCATGGACCTCGCCCACCCGGTCACAATCATCCTGATCGCGATCGCCACGTGGTGGCTGTCGACCGGTCTGGTGCTGGCGATGGTCCACCGCGCCGAGCGGGGCGGCTGGCGGCCGGTGACGGTGCTGGGGCTGATGACGCTGGCCGGGGCTGCCGGCGTGGCGCTGATGCTGGAAGGCGGGGCGAATCCCACGCCGATGGGCTCCTACACCGGCTTCATGGGCGCGCTGCTGGTCTGGGCCTGGCATGAGGTTGCCTTCCTGACCGGCGTGCTGACCGGCCGGCGCGGCGATTGCCCGCCGGGGCTGACGGGCCTCGCCCGCTTCCAGGCGGCCTGGCGGGCGGTGCGCGACCATGAGCTGGCCATCCTGGCGACCGGCATTGGCCTGTGGCTGCTGCTGGCCGAGGCGCCGAACCGGTTCGGCCTCACCGCCTTCGGCCTGCTGTGGGGCATGCGGATTTCAGCCAAGCTGCTGATCTTCCTGGGCGCGCCGCACGCAGTCAGCGACCTTATGCCGCGCGGCATTTCGCATCTGAAGAGTTATTTCAATACCGGGCGGCTGACACCGGTATTTCCTGTGCTGCTGGCGATTGCCGGCGGGCTGTTCCTGGTGCTGGTACTGGGGGCGAGCCGGGCGGTGCAGGACTATTCCACTGTTGGCCATATTCTGCTGGCGACCTTCATGGCGCTGGCGATCATCGAGCATTTGATACTTGTCGTGCCGGTCTCTGATACAGCACTCTGGCGCTGGGCTCTGCCAAGAACACAAGAGGCAAAGCCCCGAAAGGAAGCCCCGCAAGGTTCCCCGCCGCTGGACGAGATGGCGCGTCTTGGCCTCCCCCGCAAGGAACGGGCGGATGGCCGGCTGGGCATGAGCGAAACCTAGGGAGGACGGAGCGATGGATATTCAGCGGCATATGGAGCAGGCGCTTGCCACCTTGCGGACAGACGGCAATTACCGTGTGTTCGCGGAGCTGGAACGCCAGTGCGATGCCTTCCCGCGCGCGACCGTCCATGAGGGCGAGGGCGGCACCCGGGAGGTGACCGTCTGGTGCTCCAACGATTATCTGGGCATGGGGCAGCATCCGGTGGTGACGGAGCGGATGACGGAGATCATCCGCAAGTGCGGCGCTGGCGCCGGCGGCACGCGCAACATCTCGGGCACCAACCACTATCATGTGATGCTGGAGCGCGAGCTGGCCGACCTGCACGGCAAGGAGGCGGCGCTGATCTTCACCTCCGGCTATGTCTCCAACTGGGCGTCGCTGGGCACGCTGCTGTCGAACATTCCCGGCATCATCGTCTATTCCGACGCGCTGAATCACGCCTCCATGATCGAGGGCATCCGGCATTCGCGCTGCACCAAGCGGGTCTTCCGGCACAATGACTACCGGCATCTTCGCGAGCTGATGGCCGCCGACGATCCGGCGGCGCCGAAGATGGTCGCGTTCGAGAGCGTCTATTCGATGGATGGCGATATCGCGCCGATCAAGGAGATCTGCGACGTTGCCGACGAGTTCGGCGCCATCACCTATCTGGACGAGGTGCATGCGGTCGGCATGTACGGCCCGCGCGGCGGCGGCGTTGCCGAGCGCGAGGGGCTGATGGACCGGCTGACCGTCATCGAGGGCACGCTGGGCAAGGCGTTCGGCGTGATGGGCGGCTACATCACCGGCTCCGCCACGCTGATCGATTTCGTGCGGTCCTTCTCCTCGGGCTTCATTTTCACGACCGCTCTGCCGCCGGCCCTGGCCGCCGGCGCGACCGCCGCGATCCGCCATCTGAAGACCAGCGGCCTGGAGCGCCGGAAGCACCAGGAGGCTGTCGCCAAAGTGCGCGCCGCGCTGGACCGCAAGGGCATCCCGCATATGCCCAACCCCAGCCATATCGTGCCGGTGATGGTCGGCAATGCGGCGAAGTGCAAATGGCTCTCCGATGTGCTGATGCGCGACTACGCCATCTATGTGCAGCCGATCAATTACCCGACTGTGCCGGTGGGGACGGAGCGGCTGCGCATCACGCCGACACCGCTGCACACGGATGCGGATATCCGCCATCTGGCCGAGGCGCTGAGCGCGCTGTGGTCGCAATGCGCGCTGTCGCGGGCCGTGGCCTGACCGCGGCGCTCCTTCCATGAACGGCGGAGACATCATCATTCCGGCTGTTGCCGGGGATGGGTCTCTCTATCCGGTGGAAAAGTTGCAGGCCCATATCGACGGGGTCCTGCATCTTGCCGTGTCTGTCTTTGTCTTCGACGGCGATCTGCTGCTGGTCCAGCGCCGTGCCGCCGGCAAGTATCACTGCCCCGGCCTGTGGGCCAACAGCTGCTGCACCCATCCCAACTGGAATGAATCGCTGGAGTTGTCCGCCGCGCGGCGCCTGCGGGAGGAGTTGGGCATCACCCTGCCACTCTCCCGCCATGCCACGGTCGAGTACAACGCGCCGGTCGGCCGGGGGCTGCGCGAGCATGAGCGGGTGACCTTCTTCAGCGGCCAGGCCGACCGCCGGCAGCTGGAGGTCGCGCCGGCGCCGGCCGAGGTCGAGGCGGTGGAGTGGGTCGACCGGTTCGAGCTCCGGCGTGCGGTGCTGAACCAGCCCGAGCGTTTCGCGCCCTGGCTGCGGATCTATCTGGAGCTGTTTCCGACCCTGGATCTCGGGCAGCCCCTGCCGGCCTCCTCCTGAGCGCCGGCTTTCTTTTCCCGATCACGACGAATCTGCATAAAAAAGGGGGGAGCCCGAAGGCTCCCCCAGAAGGCGACAAGAGGGAGGGAGTTCCTCAGTCGCTGGCTGATTTCTGTGCGCCCGGAATGGCGGCCAGGGCCGTGCCCGCAGGGGCGGGGATGGCACTCTGCCGGCCCGGTGCCAGGGTCTGGGTCGTGCCCGGCTGGTAGGTCGAGAAGTCCGGCACGTCGGTTGCCCCCTTCTTGCCCAGCGAGTCGCGGTAGGCATCCATCATCGAGGCGCCGTAGAGCGGCTTCTGCACGCCATTGTGGCAGGTGCCGCAGCCGACCTTGAAGACATCGCCCTCCGGCCCCTTGCGGGTATCCGGGAAGACCGGAGTCAGCCCTTCCATGTAAGTCAGGTTCAGGGCGCGGGTCATCTGGATGCCATGCCAGGCGGTCACGCGCTGCGGCGGGCTCTGGTCCCAGTCGTTGAAGGCGCGGGAATTGTGGCAGGTCATGCAGTTGGCGCCGAGCGATTCCGACATGTGCATCATCAGCGACCAGGTGCCCTCGGTCTCCTTGACCCCGGCCGGATTGGTGCCGGACGGCAGGGCGGTCAGCGTATGCACGCGGATCGGCTTGTCGTTCAGCAGGTAGTCCATCAGCGCGTTCTGCGGCAGCGAGCTGTTGCCGGCGAATTTCGCCACGACATTCTGGCCGGCCCGGTTCTGGGTCATGTTGCCCGCTGGCTTCGGCTCCATGTCCTTGTACCAGTAGGACACCGGCACCGCCTGCCCGCGATGGCAGGTGTAGCAGGTCGCCCCGGTGGCGCCGACATGGCTGTTCCAGTCGGTGTTGATGGTCTGCGTCATCTGGATCATGCGCCGGGCCACCACCTTGGTATAGACCTCGTCGGAGGCCAGGTTCTCCGGGTTGTGGCAGTAGTTGCAGCCGGCTTCCGGCGCCACCCATTCGGTGATCGAGGCCATGAACTGGTTGAACTGGTCGTCCGACAGGTCACCCAGCACCTGGACATTTTCATAGATGGTGCCGGCCTTGTCGCCGTCCGGGCTGGCTTCCCAGGGGGCGGGCGGGGCGACATTGGCCGCCTTCAGCGCCTCCTGCTTCTCGACATCGCGGTGGACGAACATGCCCGTGCCGCGATAGCCGACCTGCTCGGTCTGCACCGGCGGGGCGTCCCAGCCGGCGCCGACGAAGCTGGCAATGGCGAGGAGGGTTCCGGCGGAAGCCGCAAAGGGGATCCACAGATTCATCGCCTGTCTCCTTACCGGGCCGGATCGACGACGCCCGGATAGATATCCGGAAGCGGCGAGACGAGGCCGTGATTGATGCCCCACAGGTACCAGTTATCCACGACGGTACCGGTGAGCAGGATGCCGATGCCGCCGGTCAGCGGCGTCAGGATGGCGAACCACCAGGCCCAGCGATGGACCGATTCCATGGTGGCGTTGAAGCCCATCGTCCAGCGCCAGAACAGCGCCGCCCGCTCCGAGGCCGTGCCGCGGTCGGTGATCTGCTCCAGCTCGCGCTCGCCGCCATACTTGCCGACGGCCAGGATGGTGGCGCCATGCATGGCGAACAGCAGGACCGAGCCGTACAGGAACACGATCGACAGGCAATGGAACGGGTTGTAGTAGAGGTTGCCGTAGCGGATCGAGAAGGCCGCCGTCCAGTCGAGATGGGGGAAGATGCCGAACGGCACGGCTTCCGAGAAATTGCCCATCAGCAGCGGCCGGATGAAGCCCAGCACCAGGAACAGCCAGATGGCCGAGGCGAAGGCCCAGGCGATATGGGTGCCCATCTCCAGCTGGCGGGCGCGGCGATAGACCCTGACCCACCACAGGATGACCGACAGCGTCAGGAAGAAGCCGGCGATCAGCCACCAGCCGCCTTCCGCCAGCGGCGGCAGTACCTTCAGCCCGTATTCGGCTGCCGGTGGCTCAAGGCCCAGCCAGAACAGCTGGCGCACGAACTCGATCGGGTCCCAGCCGACCGAGGCCAGCATGTTGAGACCGATGATCTCGAAGCCGATCAGGCCGAACACCAGCGACAGGGTGCCGAGATAGCCCAGATAGATCGGGCCGATCTGGGCATTGCCGATCTTGCCGATCCAGCGCACGAAGAAGGGTTTGCCGGTGCGCGGGCTGTCGCCACGCGGCAGGGGCATGCCCTCCTCGGCGGGGCCGCTGACCTGCACGGCGGTGATGATATTCTGATATTGGCTCATGAACATCGTATGGCCCTCCTCAGAACCAGACCGGCAGGTTCAGCCACCAGTTCCACCATTGCGGCCAGCCCTGGTTCCAGAACGGCCCGCTGATGACGATGCAGACCGCGCTCCAGAAGCCGGCATTCAGGGCCAGGATCAGACCCAGCCGGTGAATGCCCAGCGTGCCGATCGAATAGCCAATGATGTCGCGGAAGAAGGTGTCCTCATGCTCCGGCGTCTTCACCTCGGCGCGGGTCCCCGGCTCGTCGCGCGACTCGCCCGGATTGGCGGCCGACAGGATCAGCCCGCCATGCAGCGCCAGCGCCAGCGTCGTGGTGAAGAAGAACGATACCGCGATCATGTGCGCCGGGTTGTAATGGAAGTGCAGATACTGGTAGCCGACGTTCGACACCCAATCGAGATGGCTGAAGATGCCGTAGGGGAAGCCGTGCCCCCAGGCGCCCAGCAGCAGCGGCCGGAAGACGACCAGGGTGGCATAGGCGAAGATCGCGAAGGAAAAGGCGAAGGGCACGTGATAGCCGATGCCCAGCTTCCGGCAGATCTCGACCTCGCGCAGCGCCCAGGAAATGAAGGCGCCGAGCGCGCAGATGGTGATGATCTGCCACAGCCCGCCTTCCTTCAGCGGGGCCAGTGCCAGGCCATAGGAAATGTCGGGCGGGGCGATGGAAATCTGCCAGATGTTCCAGGTCGGCCCCAGTGCCGCGCCATAGATGATGAGGGCGGTGCCCAGGGCCGCGAAGAAGGCCGTGGTCACGCCAAAGAAGCCGACGTAGAACGGGCCCACCCAGAAATCGAACAGATCTCCTCCGAGCAGCGTTCCGCCGCGCACGCGATATTTGCGTTCAAAACTCAGCAGCGCCATGGTGCGTCTCCTCCGGAGCTGTTCAGCCGGCTGGCGATACCAGTCGTTCTTATTGAGGGCTGATGGCGGGCGGGGCCGATTGCGCGACCGCGCCCGCCACCATCGCGGTTTTCAGCCGATGCGCCGCAAATCCACGTCCTGAGAGAGGGTCTGCTCCGACATGCTGGACTGAAGGGGCTTGCCTTCCAGCCAGTTGAAGCGGTCCGTGCTCAACAGGATGAAGTGGATCAGGATCGCGAGGGTGAAAAGAAATGCGGACAGTGCGACCAGCGCCTTGCGCGGATCGAACATGAGCCAGATTCTCCACATGTCCCGTCCTCCTATGCGATCATCGACAGCAGCGTCCGGGCCGTCTCGGTAGCGCCTTCGAGAGACGCGTAGCCGTTCGGCCCCGGGATCCAGGGGCGCCACATCCAGACCAGGATATGCGCGACGATCGCAATCGCCGTGAATATCATGAAGCCTTGGATGAAGAAGCCGTGGACCTCGCGTGCTTCACTTTCGGTCAGACCCGAAAGCGAAACGTTTGATGAGTCCGCCATCAAATTCACCTCCTTGCCTCGAATGCCGCGGCACCCCCGCGGCCGGGTTCGGGATGGTCCTCCAGGGAGGGCCGCCCCGAGGCTTCACCGGCGTCGAGGACACCGGCGAATGTGCGGGCTATGCGTGGAACGCGTAGCCGACAACGGCGTGGGCCGAGGCGCGGGCCTCGGCGAAAACGGATTGGCCGGGGGCATCGTCCCCGTGCCGGAACACGCGGCCGATCCGGGCCGCCATGGCGACCAGGAGGCACAGCGGATAGACCAGCAGCAGCAGCCTGCCCATCGTGACGCGATCCGATTCGCGGTCACGGTGGTAACTCCGCACGGATTGTCCGTTTTCTGTCGCAGAGATCATGATGTTGCCTCCCTTCGGATCAGGCCTTCTGTCATCGGGGCGTTGCTCATGCGTAGGCTCCGATGGATTGCGCGGCATGAACGACATGCCGCTTGGCGACTTCCGCCGCATCGAGGCGACGTGCCTCGCGCTCGGCGGCGTCGCGCAGACGTTTGGCGGCGGAAATCCGCGCCAGAACCGGTTCCCTGTTGATGCGGTCGGCCAGTGCCGCATGGGCCTCGTCGGTCCAGGGCAGCTCGCCCTGCGGACGGGCGGCGGTCGCCTCGATGGCGTCTAGCTCATTGGCGTGCGGCAGGATGTCGAACAGCACGTCGAACAGGGAATTGCAGACTTCCTGGATCATCCAGGACGCCCCGGAATAGCCCATGACCGGCGTGCCGGTGTGGCGCCGCACGATGGCACCGGGGTAGGACAACTGGATGAACCGCCCGCGCCCCCTGGTCTCGGCCAGGTACATGCGCTCGTTGAAGGAGCCGAACAGGATCATCGGCGTCTTCGACAGGGTGAGGTCGCGGACCGACACATTGTCGGTCTTCGCACCCGGCTTGCGCGGCACCGCGAAGCTGCAGGGCAGGCCCATTTCCTCTTCCAGGAAGAACCGCACGCCGCGCGTATAGGTCTCGTTGGCGACGATGGCGAAGCTGGCGGTGGCGAAGAAATCCTGGGTGACGGAGCGCCACAAATCCCACAGCGGCTTCAGCGTGGTGTGCTTCTCGCGCGTGATGAAGGGCTCCGGGTCGAGGCCCAGCAGCTCGCCCAGCTGGCGCAGGAAGGATGTGGTGGACTGGATGCCGATGGGCGCCTGCAGATAGGGCCGGTCCAGCGTCTCGCACAGCAGCCGGCCGAATTCGCGGTAGAGGCAGATATTCACCTCGGCGTCGGCCAGCCGGCGCACATCGTCCACATGGCTGCCGAGCGGGAAGATCATGTTGATCTCCGCGCCGATGCCTTCCACCAGCCGGCGGATTTCCGCCAGGTCGGAGGGCATGTTGTAGGTGCCGTAGATCGGCCCGATGATATTGACCCTGGGCTTTGCCCCTTCCGCGCGCTTGCGCGCCGCCGGCACCTTGCCGCCCTTGGGGCCGAACTCGGTCCACAGCCATTTCATCGCGCGGTCGGCGCTCTGCCACTGGTCCTCGTCGATGGTGCGCGGCAGGAAGCGCACGATGTTGGAGCCTTCGGGCGTCACGCCGCCGCCGATCATCTCGGCGATGGAGCCGGTGACGACCACCGCCGGCAGGTCGGGGTCCAGCGCCTGGCGGGCGCGTTTCATGGCACCCTCGGTGCCGTGCTGGCCCAGCTCGTCCTCGGACAGGCCGCTGACCACGATGGGCAGCTCATGCGGCGGCAGCGCGTCGGTATAGTGCAGCACCGAGGTGACCGGCAGGTTCTCGCAGCCGACCGGCCCGTCGATGATGACCTGCAGCCCCTTGATCGCGGTGAAGGCATAGACGCTGCCCCAGTAGCCGCCGGCCCTGTCATGGTCGAGGATCAGCATCCGACGCTCTCCCCACTGTCCACGGCGTTGCGCGACTGCTTGGTGCGCGCGGCGTATTTCTTGCGGTAGGCACTGCGGTCTTCCGGCACGTTCTGCCAGATGCCCGCCGTGTCGCCGCTCCCCACGCCCTCGAAGAAGGCGTTCATGGCGTCGAACCGGGCCTTGTTGGCGATGGCGGCGTTGATGACCGCCGGCAGGGAGGCGACGCCCGCCGGGCCCATCAGTGGCCGGGCCGAGATCAGGTTGGTGAAGTACAGCGCCGGGATCGCCGCTTCCTTCGCCTTCTGAACCACCGGGGTGGTACCGATGGCGAGGTCGGGGCGGAATTCCTCGAAGGCGGCGATGTCCTGCTCCAGCGAGGCGCGGAACCGCAGCTCCACACCCTTTGCCGCCAGCCACTCGGCGTCGGCGGCGTTATATTTCGTCTTCGGGCAGGCGGTGCCGACATAGCGCAGATCGGCGCCCAGCTCGACCAGTAGCCGGCCGACCAGCAGCTCGGAACCTTCATAGCCCGACAGGGTGATCCGGCCCTTGATGCGGTTGCCGGGCAATGCGGCCCCGATGGCGCCGCGCATAGCGTTGCGGCTGGCATCGATCTTCGCTTGGGCAACGCCGCAGGCAGCGCCGATGGCCGACAGCCAGGCATCCGTCCCCTCCAGCCCGACCGGGGCGGAGCCAACGATGTCGCGGCCCGCCGCTGTGAATTCGCGGAAGCTGGCGGTGTAGAAAGGATGGATGCCGGCCACCACCGCGCAGTCCAGCGCGCCATACAGGTCGCGCCATTCCCGCACTGGCACAGTCGGCCCGGCGGCCAGCCCCATCGGGTCCAGCATCGCGCCGATGACGACCGGGTCGGCGGGGAACATCTCGCCCACCAGCGTCACGGTCGGCTTGTCCTGCCGGTTGCCGCGCGGGCGCTGCACCGGCCCGGAGGCTGCTTCCTGCCTTGCATAGGCCAGCATGGCGCCGGACAGCACATCCTTCGCCTCGGCATGGGTCGGCACGCCGAAGCCCGGCACGTCGATGCCGACGATGCGCACACCGTTGATGTCCTTCGGCAGCATCTGCAGCGGCACGCCCGAGGCGGTGGGTACGCACAGATTGGTGATGATGATGGCGTCGTATTTCGCCGGATCGGCCATCAGGTGGACGGCATCGACGATGTCCTCGTACAGCTTGCCGGTGACCAGCGTCTCCGAGCTGAAGGGCACATAGCCGACCGACCGCTTCGCACCATAGAAGTGCGAGGTGAAGGTCAGGCCATACACGCAGCAGGCCGATCCCGACAGGATGGTGCCGACGCGGCGCATGCGCAGGCCGACGCGCAGTGAGCCGAAGGCCGGGCACATGGATTGCGGCTGGTCGTGCGGGCCTTTCGGATAGTCGGTCTCGAACCGGTCCATCAGCGCGTCATTGCCGGCGGCGCGGGCCGCCGCCCTGGACAGTTCCGCCCCGCCATGACAGCCGGCGGCGCTACTGTCCGCGACCGGTGAATCGGTCTCGCGGTGCGTGTCGCGGTCAAGCTGGAGGGTGAGGTCGTCCATAAGATGTGCCTCGGCTCAGACGGTGTCGTAGATGACTTCGAGGGACGGCTTGTTCAGCGCGCCGGCCGGGCACATGTCTTCCGCCGTGGCCGGAATGAGCCTGTAATCGGCACCGGTCTGGCTGGAGTCGAACAGCCCCAGCAGCCCGTCCTGGTCGAGTGGCGTCGGCAGAACCGGCGGGGCTTCCGCGAGGTTGATCGACAGCGCCTCGAACAGCGGCCCCCATTGCGAGTCGGGCGAGCCGATGATCTGGTAATTCGCACTCTTGCGGCGGATATCCTCGTCCTGCGGAATCGCCGCCAGGACCGGGATGCCGACCGCCTCTGCGAAGGCCTGCGCCTCGCCGGTGCCGTCATCCTTGTTGATGACCAGCCCGGCGACGCCGACATTGCCGCCCAGATTGCGGAAATACTTCACCGCCGAGCAGACATTGTTGGCGACATAGAGTGATTGCAGGTCGTTCGAGCCGACGACGACGACCTTCTGGCACATGTCGCGGGCGATCGGCAGGCCGAAGCCGCCGCACACCACGTCGCCCAGGAAGTCGAGCAGGACATAGTCGAAGTCCCAGTCGTGGAAGCCCAGCTTCTCCAGCGTCTCGAAGCCGTGGATGATGCCGCGCCCGCCGCAGCCGCGCCCGACTTCCGGGCCGCCCAGCTCCATGGCGAACACGCCGTCGCGCTTGAAGCAGACATCGGAGATGCTGACCTCCAGCCCGGCTTCCTTGCGCTGCGAGGCGGTCTGGATGATGGTCGGGCAGGCGCGCCCGCCGAACAGCAGCGAGGTGGTGTCGCTCTTCGGGTCGCAGCCGATCAACAGCACTTTCTTGCCCAGCCGCGCCAGCATGTAGGACAGGTTGGCCAGCGTGAAGCTCTTGCCGATGCCGCCCTTGCCATAGATCGCAATGATCTGGGTTTCCTTGGTCACCGGGCCGGTTGCCGGGGCGTCGGGCTCGATGGCGGCTTCCGCGCGCAGATCCTGGTGCATGTCACGGCGGGCAGCGGCGCCTGTGTCGAGTTTCATGCGGCATTCCTCCAGTCGATCACCATTTTCAGGCAGCTTCGGTCGGTGAAGGCTGTCCGATAGGCGGTCTGCGCCTGTTGTGGCGCTGCGTGATGGGTGATGAGGCCGGCCAGCGACAGGCGCTGCGCCTCGATGAGGCTCAGGACGGCCTGAATGTCGGCGGGCCGGAACTCGGCGGCGATGGAAACGGAAATCTCGCGCATGAAAGCCGGCACGAAGCCAAAGGACACGCGCTCGCCATAGAAGCCGGCCAGCACCACCTCGCCACCCTTGCTGAGGCGGGCGATGGCGGCATCGAGGGCGGCCATATTGCCGCTGGCCTCGATGGCGGCGGCATAGCGGCCAGACACATCTTCCGACGGATCGATGACCGGGTAGAGCCCGCCGCTGTCGCGGCGCTCGGAGGCGGTCTCCCAGACGGTCGGCGGCTCGTGGCCCTGCGCGGTGATGATGCGTGCTGCCAGCCGCCCGACGACGCCATGGCCGATCACCAGCCCCGGTGCCTGCCGGGCCCGGCTGACGGCATTATGCGCCGTAGCGGCCAGGGCCAGCAGGGTGGCCTCCTCGGCGATCTGCGGATCGACCGGCACGGTGCGCACGCCGGCAACGACCAGCCGGGCGGCATTGGCGCCGAACAGGCCGGCCGCGTCGGTATAGCAGCTGGCGCCGGGCACGAAGATCGTCTCGCCGACGCGCCGCCCGGAAGCGGGGCCGGCCTCGACCACCCGTGCCACCGACTCATAGCCGGGAACCAGTGGGTAGCCCATGCCGGGGAAGCTGGGCATGGCGCCTTCATAGAGGAGTTTTTCGGTGCCGGTGGAAATGCCGCTGAACAGGGTTTCAGCAACGACATCGCCTTCACCGGGCCGGCTGAGCGACACGCGCCGGACGTCGAGCGTCCCAGGCCTCTCGAAAATGATAGCGTCGGTTTGCATGACTTGTGTCCTTTCGGACAGCAGAAACCCAAATGCGTACTGTCATAGTAAATTTACATTTAAGAGTGTCAATTAATATTTACACATTAAGGATGGAATCTGCCGTCAACGGCGCGCAACAATCAGCGTTGCGAGTAGCGGATTGGCGGTCTGTACGATGCGGGGCGCCTGGAATCCGGCCTCTGTCAGCAGGGCCATGATGTCGCCCGTGCCGCGGCAGCGACCGGACCCCATGGCGAGGAAGTAGAGCGAGAAATAGCTGGCCGCGAGGCGTGCGCCCTCTGACGGGCCGGCCATCGCTTCCGCCACCACCAGATGCGTGCCGGGCTTCAGGGAGCGGTGCAGGTTACCGAGGATGCGGCGGGTCCGGTCATCATCATGGTCGCACAGGATGCGGATCAGGGTGACGCAGTCGGCCTCGTCGGGAAGGCGGTCCTGGACGAAGTCGCCGCCCTGCACGCGGCTGCGGCCCGCCAAGCCCAGGTCGGCCAGATGCTGTTGCGCCCGTTCCGCGACGGCGGGCAGGTCGAACAGCCGCAATTCGAGTGCGGGATGCGCCCTGCCGGCCTCGGCCAGGAAGGCGCCATCGCCGCCGCCGACATCCAGCAGGCAGCGGTACCGGCTGAAATCATGCGCGCCCAGCACGCAATCGGCAATCATCGCCTGGCTGAGCCGCATCAGGGATGAGTAGGGGGCCACCGCTGCCGCATCCAGCCCGGCGGCACCCTCGCCGCGCGCATAGGCCCAGAAGCGGGCCAGCTCGGTGTCGCCGGCCACGCCGCGCAGCAGCCCGTCGAGATCGCCGATGTCACGGTAGAAAATGTCATGGTGGCGGATCATCGCGGCCAGCCCGGCATCGCCCGCGATCACCGCGCCGGCATCGTCCAGCATCCAGAAATCCGGCGCCATCTCGCGGACCAGCGCCAGCCGCTCGGCCTGCTCCAGCAGCAGCCGCAGCCGCGCGGGGGCGAGGCCACAGGCCTGTACCAGCGCGCCGGTCGTCTGGCCGCCGCCCTCCAGCAGGCCGAACAGGCCCAGCCGCACGCAGCTGCCGAGGATCTGGCTGTGCACGAAGCCGGCGGTCAGCCGGAACAGATGGTTGGCCTTGCGGCTGGCGATCCAGCGGGTAACCGGCAGGCGGGCCATCAGTCGCCGGAAGCCGGGCGAGCCGATCTGGCGATTGCGCCAGTGCCGCAGGCGGATCGCCAGGGATGGCGGCGGGGCCGGTTGCGTCTCCCGCGCGGGTTCCGCTATGCCGGCGCCGCCTGCCACGGCGGGCCTTATGCCGCGCTGGCGGGCAGCTTGGCCGGCATCAGACGCGTCGCCTCCTTGCGGATCATTGCCTTCATGCTCTCCGCGCCGGGGCAGTCCGGCACATTGTCCGCTGCCGTCTCGACCAGCTTGCGCAGATGCCGCAGCGTATCCTCCACGCCCAGTTCGGCGACGATGTTCGGCTTGCCGTTGCGCAGGTCCTGGCCGGCCGGCTTGCCCATGCTGCCGGTTTCGCCAACCGCGTCGTAGAGATCGTCGGCCACCTGATAGGCCGCGCCCAGCGCCTTGGCGAGGGCGATCCAGTCGCGCGGATTGCCGGAGGCGGCGATGGCACCGGCGGAAACCGCGCCGATGAACAGCGAGGCTGTCTTGGCCTGGTGATAGCTGCCGAGATGCATGTCCGGCTCGCTCTCCCACGCCTGACCGGCGACCAGACCGTGCGGCGATCCGACCGCCGTGGCGATGGTGGCGACCAGCGGCGCGGTCAGCGCGGGTGTCAGCATGGTCTCCCGCGCCAGCGTCTCGAAGGCGGCCACGATCAGCCCGTCACCGGTCAGCAGCGCGATCTCCTCGCCGAAGGCGACATGGACGGTCGGCTTGTCACGGCGCACCGCCGCATCGTCGAAGCAGGGCATGTCGTCATGCACCAGCGAGGCGCAGTGCAGCAGCTCGATAGCCACCGCCGCCGCCGTTGCCGCGCGGGCGTGCCGGTCGCCGCAGGCCAGCGCCACGGCGAGGCAGAGCCGGGGCCGGATGCGCGCCCCGCCGGGGAAGACCGCATGACGCAGGGCGCCGGCCAGCTTGGCCGGGCAACTGCCGGATGTGGCATGATGCAAGGCCATGTGAAGGCCGGTTTCGATGCGCTCAGCGATATCCATGGGCGGTCTCCCTGCGCACGTTTGTAAATTTACTTATACATAGTATACTGTAAAAAATAATTGACACCTAGACTCAAAATGCCTCGTCCGGAACGGCCCATGGTCAAGGCGGATACACCGAAGATCGTCATTATCGGCGCCGGGGCCGGTGGGCTGGCCGCTGCCATCGCGCTGGGGGCTGCCGGCTATCGGGTGCTGGTGCTGGAGGCGGCGGCGGGGCCAGGCGGCAAGCTCAGGCAGGTCATCACGGCCGGGCAGGCCTATGATGCCGGGCCGACAGTACTGACCATGAAATGGGTGTTCGACGCGCTGCTCGCGCGTTGCGGGCTGCGCCTGGAAGACGGGCTAGGTCTCACCCGCGCAGATATGATCGCCCGGCATTACTGGAAGGGCGGGGCCTGCCTCGACCTGTTCGCCGATCCCGAAGAGAGCCGCCGCGCCATCGGTGATTTCGCCGGCGCGCGCAATGCGGAGGGCTTCCGGCGCTTCACCGAGGACAGCGCGCGCGTATTCGCGCTGCTGCGCGACAGCTTCATCGATGCGGCGCGGCCCAACCCGGTGTCGCTGTCGAACCGCATCGGCCTGCACCGGCCGGGCGCGCTGTTCGCCCTGCAACCCTTCACCACCCTGTGGTCGGCGCTGGGCCGCTATTTCCCCGATCCCCGGCTGCGCCAGCTGTTCGGGCGCTATGCCACCTATTGCGGTTCCTCGCCTTTCCTGTCGCCGGCGACGCTGATGCTGGTCGCCCATGTCGAGCAGGACGGGTTATGGCTGGTGGAGGGCGGCATGCATGCGCTGGCGCGCCGGCTTGCCGCCATTGCCGAGGGGCTGGGTGTTACCTTCCGCTATGGCGCGTCGGTGCGGACGATCCGTGGCGATAGTGCCGGGCGGGCCGTGACGGGCGTCGAGCTGGAAAGCGGGCAATTCATCCCGGCCAGCCAGGTCATCTATAATGGCGATGCCGCCGCGCTGGGAGCTCTGCTCGGCCAGCCGGCGCAGCCGCAGCCAGCCGGGCGGTCCCTGTCGGCGCTGGTGGTGTGCGGGCCGGCCAGGCCGCGCGGCGTGCCTCTGGCGCACCATACGGTGTTCTTCTCGGACAATTACCGCGACGAGTTCGAGGCCATCTTCCGCCATGGGCGCCCGCCCGAGGACCCCACGATCTATCTCTGCGCCCAGGACCGCGACGCCTGCGGCCGGCTGACAACAGGCCAGGCGGCGGGGGAGGCCGAGCGGCTCTATGCCCTCATGAACATGCCGGCGGATGGCGATCGGCGCCTCTATCAGGAAAGCGATATCGAACGATGCCTTACCGCAATGGACCGCCGGCTGGCGGCGAACGGCCTGACGGCCGGGCGCCTCCGCAGCGCACAGATCGTCACCACGCCGGATCGGTTCGCGGCCCTCTATCCGGGCAGCGGCGGGGCGCTGTACGGCGGGGCTTCACACGGCTGGATGGCCTCGTTCAGCCGGCCGGGATCGCGCGGGCCGCTGCAGGGTCTCTATCTGGCCGGGGGCAGCGTGCATCCGGGGCCGGGCGTGCCGATGGCGGCGCTGTCGGGCAAGCTGGCGGCGGACCGGCTGATGGCGGATATGGGTTCGACCGGCCGGTCCCGGCTGGCGGCTACCGCTGGTGGTATGTCGATGCGGTAAGCGATTGCGGCCAGTACGCGCTGGTGGTCATCGCCTTTATCGGCTCCGTCTTCTCGCCCTATTACCATTGGGCGGGCCGGCGCGAGCCGGAAAACCATGTCGCCTTCAACGTGGCCCTCTATGGGCCGGGCGGCGCCTGCTGGGCGATGACGGAGCGCGGACGCGGCAGCCTGTCGCGCGGTCCCGACGGAGTTCGGATCGGCGGCAGCCGTCTAGGCTTCGACAGTACCGCGCTGCATATCGATTTCGACGAAATGGCCCTGCCCTGGCCCGGCCAGCGCCTGCTGCCGAGCCGCATCGCCGGCAGCATCCGGCTGGTGCCGGATACGGTGACGAACGACAGTTTCGCGCTCGATCCTGCAGGCCATCACCATTGGGCGCCGCGCCTGCCCGCCGGTCGCGTGACTGTCGAGACCGATGCCATTCCCGGCGGCGGCTGGAACGGCCATGGCTATCACGATTCGAACTGGGGTGACCGGCCACTGGAAAGCGACTTCGCCGGCTGGGACTGGGCGCGCGGGCGGACGGCGGCAGGCGATACCCTCATCCTCTACGATGCTCGGCTGCGCGACGGTACCGAACGGCATCTGGCGCTGCGCCTGACCGATGGTGCGCTCACGCCTGTTCCGGCCATTCAGCGTCAGGAGATGTCACGTGGCTTCTGGGGTGTGCGGGCCGGAATATCCTGCGACAGCGATGCCACGCCAGAGATGGTGCGCGCGCTGGAGGACAGCCCCTTCTACCGGCGCAGCCTCGTGCAAACCGTTCTGGCCGGGGAGAAGGTCGCGATGATGCAGGAAAGCCTGGATTGCCGACGTCTCGCCAGCCCGCTGGTGCGGCTGATGCTGCCCTTCCGCATGCCGCGCCGGGTCAGCTCCTAGCCTTGCTCCTCGGGCGGGGGACGGGCCTCACGCTCGCGTGCCTCTCGCTCCGCCTTCTTCAGGTCATGGCGTTGCCAGACATAGAAGGCAATCGCCAGCCCGAAGACGAGGCCGGCCTCGATCAGCCCGAAATAATTCTCAGGCAAGTGCTGCTGCCTTGCGCCGGGAAGCGACGCGCCGGGCGCGGTTTTCCTCCCGTGCGCTCAGCTCCAGCCGCATCATGATCAGCGTCACGCGCTCGATGGAAGAGGCGCCGGGCAGGGATGATGGCTCCGGGCCGGCGGTGCGGAGGAGGGCAAAGGAACCAGTGGCCTCCGCCACCAGCGGTGCGGCGGCGGGGTCAGGCGGGAGATCGGCATCGATCCTGCCGGAAAGGGGTGTATCGGCACGACGGGCGCTCAGCACCAGCGCCAGCTTGCGGGACAGCGGCGTGTGGGCGCGGTGGCCCACACTGTCATAGCCCTGGGCCGCAAGGCGCAGGCCGATCTCGCGATAGACCAAGGCGGCGGTGCGGATCGCCAGCCGGCAGTCGGGCGGCAGCCTCTCAATGCCGGCATGGCCCAGCCGGTAGTGATGGTCCGCCTCCTCCAGCAGCCGCCGGATCACGCCGGCCAGTGCCGGGGAGAAGCGGGGTCGGCGCAGGAAAGCATCGGCGTCGATGCCGCCCTCGGCGAGCCAGTCGCGCGGCAGGTAGAGCCGCCCGTTGCGGGCATCCTCTCCCACATCGCGGGCGATGTTGGTCAGCTGCATGGCAATGCCGAGGTCGGCGGCGCGGGCCAGCGACGATGCGTCGCCCACCCCCATGACCATCGCCATCATGATGCCGACGCTGGCCGCCACGCCGGTCGCATAGCTTTTCACCTCGCCGATTCTGTCATAGCGGCGCCCCTCCATATCCATCGCGAAGCCGCTGAGCAGGGCGAGCGGCGCACTCTTCGGGATGGCATGGTCGCGCACCACGCGGGCGAAGGCGCGGTCGATCGGGTTGGCGGCGGGCGATCCGGCATAGATTGCCTCCAGCCGGTCGTGCAGCCGGGCCAGCGCCTCCGGGCCGGCGCGCGTATCGTCCACCAGATCGTCGGAATGACGGCAGAAGCCATAGAGCGCATGGGTCGCCTCGCGCACCCGCACCGGCAGCAGCAGCGAGGCCAGGTGAAAGGATTTCGAGCCGCGCCGGATCGCGGCGCTACAGGCGCGCAGATCGGCGAGATCGCCAGTGAAGCCGTAATTCACCGAGGCCGGGCGCGGCTGCGGTGCCAGCGCCAGCAGGGGAAGTGTGCTGCCATGGTCGGTCATCGCGTCGGGCCTCCCGCTGCTGCCCGGAGTCGCATCGGATCGGGCACCAGGTCGGCGACGATCCGCGCCGAGCAGAGCACGCCGGGCAGGCCGGCGCCGGGGTGGGTACCGGCGCCGCAGAGATAGAGATTGTCCAGCTCCTCGCTGCGGTTGTGCGGCCGGAACCAGGCGCTTTGCAGCAGCCGCGGCTCCAGCGCGAAGGCCGCCCCCTGCCAGGACAGCAGCCGGTCGCGGAAATCCAGCGGCGTAGCGATGCGCTGACTGACGATGTGCCGGCCGAGGCCGGGCAGTACCGTCTCCTCCAGCCGCTGCTGGATGCGGGCGCGGTAGGTCTCGGCCATCGTCTCCCAATCCGTGTCGCCGGCCAGGTTGGGCACCGGGCTCAGCACATAGAAGCTGTCGCAGCCCTCGGGCGCGAGCGACGGGTCGCTGGCCGTGGGCCGGTGCAGGTAGAGGCTGAAATCCTCCGCCAGCCGCTTGCGGCGGAAGATGTCGTCCAGCAGCCCCCGGTAGCGCGGGCCGAACAGCATCAGATGGTGCGGGACGTCTTCATAGCGCCGGTCGGTGCCGAAATACCAGACGAACAGGCTCATCGAATGATGCGCCCGGGCCAGCTTGCGGTCAGTCCAGCGCCGTCGCGGATGGTGCTTCAGCAGCCTGCCATAGGTGCTGGCGGGGTCGGCGTTGGAGACCACGATATCGGCCTTTACCTCCTCGCCCGACGACAGGCGCAGGCCGGTGGCCCGGCTTCCTTCGGTCAGGATGGCATCGACCGTCTCGCCCAGCCGGATCGTGCCGCCCTGCCGCTCGACGAGGCTGGCGATGCCGCGCACCAGCGCGTTGGTGCCGCCCATCGCGTAATGCACGCCGTATCTGGATTCCAGATGCGCGATCAGGCAGTAGAAGGATGTGGCGGTGAAGGGGTTGCCGCCGATCAGTAGCGGATGGAAGGAGAACAGGGTGCGCAGCTTTTCGTTGCGGAAATGCCGGGCGACCACGTCATAAACGGAGCGGTAGCCGCCCAGCCGCACCATCCGCGCCAGCACCCCCAGCGTGAAGGCGAAGCTGTGGAACGGCTTGTCGGCCAGCTGCGCGAAGGCGACATCGTAGATCGCCCGGCTTTCCTCCATGAAGCCGCGATAACCGGCGACATCGGCGGGTTCGATGCGGGCGACTTCCGCCTCCATCCGCGCCGCATCGCCGGAATAGTTGAAGACCGTGCCGTCATCGAAGCGGATCGTATAGAACGGATCGCAGGCGCGGAGGTCCAGATCGTCCTGCATCCGCCCGCCGCAATCCTCCCACAGCTTCTCGAACAGCCAGGGGGCCGTGATGATGGTCGGGCCGGCATCGAACACGAAGTCGTCCTGCCTGTGGGCGTAGGCGCGGCCGCCCGGCGCGTCCAGCGGATCGAAGATGCTGACCCGGTAACCGCGCGCCGCCAGCAAGGCGCCGGTCGCCAGCCCGCCCACACCGGCACCGATGATCGCCGCGTGCGGGCGGCTGTCACGCTCGGGCGGGGCGAGGTTCATGGTCTGGCCTCCGCCTTGGTGTCGGGCCCGGCCATTGTCTGCTCGATCCAGCCGCAGACCTGCGCCGGCTCGCTCTCATGCAGCAGATGCCCGCCATGTTCGGTCAGGATCAGCTGTGCGCGCGGCGCGAGCGTGGCGGCGTGGCGGGAATTGCTGTCCGGCACCATCGGGTCGTCGCGCGCCGCGATCAGGATCAGCGGCATGTCGAGTTTTCGCATCCGGTCGTCCAGCGCGCCCAGATCCCAGGCGGCCATCATGCCCAGCGCGCCCTGGACATGGCCCGGCATCCGCATCAGCCGGCGGTAGATATCCGCACTCTCGCGGTCGATGCGCGATCCGGTGGAGGCCAGCAGATTGCCGGCCAGCGGCGTCGCCCGTGTCAGCAGGGCGAAGGCCGCCGCCGACAGCGGGTTGGCGAACAGCGCCTTGGCCAGCGGCGAGAAGATGCGGTTGCCGCGAATCGGCAGATAGGCGCCATTGATGCCGACCACCCGGCGCGGCGGTGGGTCGAGCATGCCGGACAGCACGATGGCGATGGGACCGCCCGCCGAATGGCCGATCACCGTGTCAGGCACAAGGCCCAGCTGGTCCAGCAGCGCGCGTAGCGTCATGGCCATGCCGTCCAGCGACAGGTCGGTCCGCCCGCGCGCCGTGGTGAAACCGTGGCCTGGAAGATCGGGGATCATCAGCCGGTAACGCTCTGCCAGCAGCGGCACCAGACGCTGCCAGGAATGGCCGCTCGCCCCGGTGCCGTGCAGCAGCAGGATCAGCGGCGCATCTGCGGGTCCATGGAACTGAAGGTGCCAGGTCAGCCTGCCCGACGTGACAAACTGGCTGTGCTGCCGGTAGGGCCAGCTGTGGCCCTCCGTTTCCCAGTCGAGCCGGCAGCTGGCGGCGCTCATGGCTGGCTCTCGCTCATTGAGGCATAGACCACGTCGGACAGGGCCGCAGCACTGGCATGGCGCAGCACATGATGGTCGGCGCCGAGATCGGCGGCCAGTGCGGCCACCTGCTCGCGCGGGCGGCGGGCAATGTCGATGCAGATTGTCTTCAGCCGGTGCCCGCGATACAGCGCTGCCGCCTGTCCCAGCTGCTCGCGGGCCAGGGCGCGGTTGGGGCTGCCGTCACGCGCGATGTTGCCGCTGCCATCGGTCAGCAGGACGAGGATCGGCGTGCCGCCCTGCCGCCGCACCGACTGGGCGAGGCCGAAGCCTGTATCGAGGCCGGAGACCAGCGGCGTCGGGCCGCCGCCGGGCAGGCCCGACAGGGTGCGCTTGGCCAGTGTGAGCGAGCGCGTCGGCGGCAGGATGATGCTGGCCCCGGTGCCGCGAAAGGCGACCAGCGCCACCTCGTCGCGGCGCACATAGCAGCGCGCCAGCAGCTGCTCGATGGCGCCCTTGGTCTCGCCCAGCCGTTCCAGCGCCGTCGATCCCGAGGCATCCACCAGGAAAATCGCTGTCGAGGGCGCGGCATGGCGCAGCCGGCGGTAACGGAAATCCTCGGGCCGGATCAGCAGGCGCGGGGCGGCAAGGGTGGCGTCCCGGTGCAGCCGCCGCAACCGCTGCCAGGGCGCGGCAGTGCGCAGCGTGGCCATCAGGTCCGGCCTGGCGTCGGGATAGGGCGGGGAGGCGGTCGTGCCGAAGGGCCGGCCGCGCCGCGCGTTCTTCTGCAGCGCCCCGGCCTTGCCGACACGGGACCGGGGCGCTGCGGATCGCTCCGCGACGCCGAAGGCCGGCAGCCCGTCGATGGAACCGGCTTCGGCCTCGCTCAGCCATTCGCTGGCCGGGTCGATATCGGACGGGCCGGTGGGCTCGGTTTCGGTCCCATCTTCCGTCGGGGGCGGCCTGTCGGGGGATGGCTGCGCCTGCTGTGTCTGCTCCGGCGGAGGCGCCTGCTGGGATTGCTCCTGCTGCGGCTGTTCCTGCTGCGGGTCGGGCCGTAGCCCCAGACACAGGCGCAGCGCCGCCAGCACGTCCTCTGTCGTGGCGCGCTCCCGCCGCATTAGCGCGGCATGCACGCGTGCTACAAGGGCCAGGTGCCGCAGGACGGGCAGGGAGCGGTGCCCGGCGGAGTCGGCGGTTTTGGCGAGCAGCCGCAGCAGCGAATCTTCAAGGACACAGCGCCGCCAGTCGGGCATGCCTGCAGCCTCCGGCACATCGTCAGCCGCTTCGGTGTCGCGCCAGCTGACCGGGCCGAGATCGACATGCAGGCCCAGCCGGTTGGCCAGCGCAGGCGGCAGGCTCTCCTCCGGTTCCGCCGATTCGTCGAGGGCGATGACCGTGAAACGATCCTGCGCCCGGTCCATGCACCCGGCGATGATTGCCCCCGCCGCCGGCTCCAGCCGTTCCGACATGGGGATCAGCAGCACGCCGCCCTGTGCCTTGGCCAGCAGGCCGCGTTGTGCGACCAGCCTGCCGGCGGCTGCCGAGGCGGACAGATCGATGCCGCCGCGCAGCGTGTCCGGCGTCGCGGTGGCAGGCAGCCGGACCCACGGGCAGGTGGCCGGGTATGCCGCGCGCAGCCGTTCCAGAAAGGCCTCGCGCGTGCCGCCGGCCCGGGCTTTCACCCAGATGCCGCCGATGGCATTCCCGCCCAGCGCCGCGATCCGGATGGCCAGCAGCGCGTCGCGCCAGTAGGTCACACCCGGATGTGTTGAAATCGCAGCGGTCAGGGCGGCGGCGCCGTTAGGCATGGCCGTTTCCACTGTGGAAGCTGGCGAGCGCGCGTTCGATGCGCGGCGCGCTGCCGGCATCGTCCAGCGGGTCGCGGCGCAGCCGGTGGCACAGCACCATCGGCGCGATCTCGGCGGCGTCGTCCCAGCTGACCTCGGTCCGGCCATCCAGCGCCGCCGCCGCGCGGCAGGCCCGCATCAGGGTCAGCTCGCCGCGCATGCCATCGATGCCAAGCCTGAGGCAGAGCTGCGACATGCGGATCATCACACTGTCGGGGATCTGCACCTGGCGCAGGATCTTCCGGGCCTTCACGACCTTCGTGCCGATAGCGGCGTCGCGCTTCTCCCAGCTGGCGCGGAAGGCGTCCGGGTCGGTCTCGTAGGCGTCGCGCCGGCGGATCACCTCGATGCGGGCATCGAGGTCGTCGATGCTCTTCACATCGACGGCGAGGCCGAACCGGTCGAGCAGCTGCGGCCGGAGATCGCCTTCCTCCGGATTGCCGCTGCCGACCAGGATGAAGCGCGCGGCGTGGCGGATGCTCAGCCCCTCGCGCTCGACCATGTTTACGCCCGACGCGGCGGCATCGAGCAGCAGATCGACCAGATGATCCTCCAGCAGGTTCACCTCGTCGATATAGAGGAAGCCGCGATTGGCGGCGGCCAGCAGGCCAGGCTCGAAATGCTTCTCGCCGGCGACCAGCGCGCGTTCCAGGTCGAGCGCGCCGCACACCCGGTCCTCCGTGGCGCCCAGCGGCAGATCGACCATCGGCGCACGAAGTTTCACCACCGGCGGCGGTTTGGCCCCCTTGGACGGGGTGCAGACCGGGCAGGCCTCCTGTGGCTCGTTCGGCAGGCAGTTATAGCGGCAGCCCTGGCGGGTCTCGATCTTCGGCAGCAATTCGGCAAGGGCGCGCACCGCCGTCGATTTGCCGGTGCCGCGGTCGCCGAAAATCAGCACACCGCCCAGCAGAGGCTCTACGGCGGCCATCAGCAATGCCTGCTTCATCGCCTGCTGGGCGACGATGGCCGAGAAAGGGAAGGGCTTCGACATGACAACCGCCAGACCAGTGAGTGTCAATTAATATTGACATCTTTCTGGGGCGGTTTGAAGGGTTAGTTGACAGTCCTGGGTTGAGGCTGGTTTTCCCTCCCGCGCGGAAGCCCGTCACGGGAGGGATAAACCGGCCGGGCGTCAGCTCAGAGCGCCTTGCCCCAGGTCCCGCGGAAGCAGAACTCGGCCAGCGGCTTGCGTACGCGCGGGGCGGTCTCGCGCTGGGCCATGTCCTCCGGCAGGCTCGCAGCATCGCCCAGCCCGCCGATGGCGAACATGGTCAGCGCGCGCCAGCCCTCTGGCAGGCCGGCATGCTCATGCACCTTCTCCGGCAGGAAGCCGGCCATCTGATGCACATAGAGGCCTTCCTGCTGCGCCTGCAGGGTCAGGAAGGCGACCGCCTGGCCGACATCATATTCGGCATGCGGGTTGCGGGTGCCGTCCGGGCGGTTCTCGTTCACCAGCGCGATGCCCAGCAGGGCGGCGTTGCGCGCCCAGGGCAGGTTGCCCGGCTTCAGGTAGGTCAGCGTCTGCTCGAAGCTGGCGCTGCCGGCCTCGTCAATGATGAAGCCCCAGGGCTGGATGTTGCTGGCCGACGGGGTCCAGCGCGCGGCTTCCAGCAGGGTCAGCACCTTGTTTGCCGGAATGGCGGTGTTGGTCAGGGCACGCGGGCTCCAGCGCTCCTGCATCAGGGGCAGGATCGGATGGTCGACGGGCGCTTTGCGGTTCGACATGTTGGCTCCTATGGCTTTTGGAAAGCGGCTCCAGAGGGTGTCTGGAAGCCGCCGATGCATGGGTAGCCAAATACGATATTGGGCGCGCCGAGGGAATAGCGATTCGGGTGATTACAGCCGCAGTGCGCGACGAACCCTTTGGCCGAGCGTTTTCAGCCGAGGCACTGGTTCGTTGGCATAGACGAAGCGGATATATTGCGGACCGTGATGTTCTCCCCAGCCGGCCATAGTGGTGGCGCAGACGCCTTCCTCCAGCAGCCGCTGCGACATGGTCTCGCCGTCGATGTCGAAGTCGCTGACGCGCAGCAGCAGTGACCAGCCGCCGCCCGGCACGCCAACCGGCAAGTACTTCAGCTCCTCCAGCACTGTATCGCGCCGTGCCTGCAACTCCGCGACATAGGGGGTAAGGGTGGTGCGGGAACGCTCCAGCGCGATGGCGGCGGCATCCTGGGCGATACCGACCGGCACCACGACATTGGCCAGCGATACGGCTACAAGGTCGGGCAAGAACATCTCCGGCGCCACGGTCCAGCCCACACGCCAGCCGATCATGCGCAGTTCCTTCGCCGAGGAGCCGACGGTGATGGTGCGCTCTGCCATGCCGGGCAGGCCTGCAGGATGGATCACCGGGCGGTTGTCATAGACCAGCCGTTCCATCGCCGTATCGAGGATCAGCAACAGGTCGTTGACCACGCACAGCTCGGCGACGAGGTTCCAGTCGCCGGCATCCAGATAACCGCCGGATGGCATAGAAGGCGACATCAGCAGCATGGCCGTCACCTTTGGGCCGATGGCGGCTTGCAGCGCTGCCCGGTCCAGCTTCCATTCGGCGCCGGGGGTGAAGGTGAACGGCACGAATTTCGGTACGCCACCTGCAAGCCGCACACGGTTGATGAGGCCGGCATAGGTCGGGTCGGTAACGATCACTTCGTCGCCGACTTCGATGGTGGCCAGCAGGGCATTCAGAATGCCGGACAAGCCGCCGGCAGAAATCACGCAATTTCGCGCGCCGCTGTAGGGCACGCCCGACAGGTCGGAGACATGGCGCGCCGCAACGTCACGCAGATGGGTCTGACCGATGAAAGGCAGATAGGAGTTATCGTCGTCGTGCGATGCCGCTTTGCAGGTACGCTCAACCGCCTCCGGGTCTGGTGGAATATCGACATCCAGATTTTCCAGGCGCAGGAAATCCTTGCCCGACCTGTCGGCGATTGCTCCCATACGGTCCACGCCGATGCCGGCGATATGATGCAGACGGGACGGACGCTTGCGGGCCATGGCCTTAACTCCAAATTATAGATAATCTATGAAATCATGAATAAGGAATCACTTCAAACGGATATCGCGGACGGCAATTCCGTCGCCGGCCGGATTGCACAGGCGTTGGCGTCCCGAATCGTGTCTGGTGAACTGCCGCCGGGTGCGCCGGTCCGGCAGGACCATGTGGCGGTGGAGTTCGCCGCCAGTCATGTTCCGGTGCGCGAAGCCTTCCGCCGCCTGGAGGCGCAAGGGCTGCTGGTCAGCCAGCCGCGTCGCGGCGTACGGGTGGCGCCTCTGGACCCGGCCATGGTGCGGGAGGTGACGGAGATGCGCGCGGCACTGGAGGCGCTGGCGCTGCGCCATGCCGCGCCGAACCTGTCGGCACAGGATCTGGAACTGGCGGAACTTGCGCTGGCGGAAATCGAAAGCAGCGACCGGATCGAGCTGTGGGAGGAAGCCAACCGGCGTTTCCACCGGCTGCTGGCGGCACCGTGCGGCATGCCGCGCCTGCTGTCTGCTATTGACGATCTTCAGCGCACGGCGGCGCGGTTCCTGTTCGCCACCTGGCGCGACCTGAGCTGGCAGCCTCGCTCGGAAGCCGAGCATCATGCCATCCTGGAGGCGTTGCGCGTCGGCCGCCCGGAGGAAGCTGAGGAATTGATGCGCCGGCACATATTGGAGGCTGGGGCGGCGCTTCGCCGCCGGTTGGAAGCTAACGGTAGCTAGGTGACGTCCGCGCCGCGTTCGTTTAGCAGCGCGCGCAGGACGGAGCGGTGGCAGTGTGCCTCCGTCTCGCAATAGCAGCCCAGCGAAAAGTGGGCGCCCCTCGACAGGGCGGCCAGCAGGTCGAGCGTGCGGCGGGCGGCCGGTTCGTCCATCTCCTTGCGGAAGGCGCGCACGAAATCGGCCCATTCCCTGTCCGTCTCGGCGCCGCGCGCCTTGGTTACCAGATCGGCACTGGGCGAGAGTTCCGGATACCAGACATCGAACCAGTCATCGGCGGCATAGCGTTCCTTGCGGACGCCACGCGGCAGCCTTCGTACCGCGCCGATGCGGGTGCCTTCATCGGGCAGGCGGGGCGATCCCAGCCGAACGATGCGGATGGTCATAATGTACTTCCCTCGCCACTGTCGTTCAGCGCGGCGCGCAGCTTGTCGAGGCCGGTCTTCAGCGCCGCCAGTTCCGCCGCTGTCAGGCCGAGGGCCGCGCCGATTTGCGGCGGGATGCATTGCGCCTCGCTGCGCAGTGCCTTTCCGGCCTCGGTCAGGGTGATGAGCACGCGGCGCTCGTCTGCGGGGTCGCGGGTGCGGGCGATGCGACCGGCGCTCTCGAGCCGCTTCAGGAGCGGCGTCAGCGTGCCGGAATCGAGGAACAGCCGCTCGCCGAGCTGGGTGACGGTCAGCCCGTCACGCTCCCACAGCACCAGCATGACCAGATATTGCGGGTAGGTCAGGTCCAGCTTTTCCAGCAGCGGGCGGTACAGCCGGTTGAAGGCATGTGCCGTGGAATAGGCGGCAAAGCACAGCTGCGTGTCCAGCCGCAGCATATCCTGCTGTGGACCTGCCTCTTTTCCGTCCGGTTTCGCGCTCATGCTCTTTGCTCCTGTCGTCACTCCTCCTTCATTAGGGATGGCAGGCGGGAATGGCAAGGGTTGTTGACAAATAAATAGTGCAAAATTATATTTGACACAATATAAATTACTGCCTATCTTCCACTCATCGAACCGGCATACCCCTCACGCAGAAGCCTCAAAGGAGACAGATCATGAAAATCCTCTACACCACGGAAGCGACCTCCACCGGCGGCCGCGACGGCAAGTCGGCCACCAAGGATGGCGCGCTCTCGGTTACGCTCAACACTCCGAAGGAGCTGGGCGGCGCCGGTGGCGACGGCACCAATCCGGAGCAGCTGTTCGCCGCCGGCTATTCGGCCTGCTTCCTGGGCGCGCTGAAATTCGTCGCCGGCAAGGAGAAGGTGAAGGTGCCGGAAGACACCAGCGTCACCGCCTCGGTCGGCATCGGCCCGCGCGATGACGGGCAGGGCTTTGGCATCAAGGCCGACCTCACCATCGCCATTCCGGGCCTCGACCGGAAGACCGCCGAGGATCTGGTGCAGAAGGCGCATGTCGTGTGCCCGTACTCGCACGCTACCAAGGGCAATATCGAAGTGTCGCTGACGGTGGCGTAAACGTCTTCGGCTGCAATAACGACAGGCCCGCGTTCCATGGCGCGGGCCTTTTCCGTTGCGGTGAGCGGCGGATCAGCCCGGCAGGGGCGACGGCACGGCCAGCACATCGCGGTCGGCCTGGCGCAGTACCCCCTCCGCGACGCTGCCCAGCATCACACGGGACATGCCGGTTTTCCCTGCGTTCCGACGACGATCAGGTCAGCGTCCAATTCCCTGGCTGTCGTGCAGATCGATTCGGCAACTGGTCCGGCGGCCGGCGCGCAATGGATCGTTGCGACCATCCCGATGCACATCAAGGGCGTCAGCTACGAAGATACCCAGGCGACGTTGTTGCAGGTCTGCCGCTCGGCCGGTTTCACCGGCAAGATCGTGGTGACCTCGCACCATGGCGCCGATACGGAGGCGCTGTTGACCTCCGGCGCCGATATCGTGCTGGAGCCGTTTCAGGATGCTGCTGACCGGCAGCGAGCCCGAGGAACGCACGGAAATTCCCGAGATCGAGTCGGAGGAAAAGCAGGTTCCCTGAGGCGACCTCCTGCCCCCCGCCAGGGCAATCAGGGCGTGGCGTGGGCCAGGAAAAGCGCCAGCGCCGCCGCCACCACCGGCCGGCTGGCCCGGTCGGCGCGCCACACCAGCACCATCTCCCGCCATAGCGGCGGGTCGAGCGGCCGGATGGCGACATGGCCGGCCTCCGCATCGCCGCGCGCCACGATTTCTGAGATGATCGTCCAGCCATAACCGGCACGCACGAAACCGATGAGCGCGTCGGCGCTGCCGATATCGGTGATCCTGAGCCGCGCCGGATCGGCCTCCGTCAGCCAGCCATCGATTCCGCCGCGGATGGAGCCGGCGCGGTCGAACAGCACGAGCTGCCGGCCTTCGAGATCGCGGGGCGTGATGCTGGCCATGCCCGGCGCTTCCGATGCCGGGGTCACGCAGACCATCCGGTCGCGGTAGAACAGCCGGCTTTCCAGCGCGGGCTGGACGGGCGTGGCGGTCAGCAGGCCGATATCGACGCTGCCCTCCAGCAGGCCGGGCAGCAGATCGACCGTGTTGCCGGTCAGGATGCGCAGATCGATGCCGGGATGCCGGTCGCGCAGGCTGGCGACCACCGGGGGCAGCAGATGGCGGGTCGCCGTGGCGCCGGTGGCCAGCACCAGCTGGCCGACGAGTTCCGCCCGCTGCCGGGCGATGGCGTCGAGCGCGGCCTCGATCTCCCCGGCGGCACGGGCGGCGGCGGCGATCAGCATCTCCCCCTCCGGCGTGGGGCGGCTGGTCCTGCCGCTGCGGTCGAGCAGCGCCACGCCGACCTGCTGCTCCAGCAGGCGGATATGGTTGCTGACCGCCGGCTGGGTCAGGGCCAGCCGGTCGGCGGCCAGCGAGAAACTGCCGGTCCGCGCGACCTCGGCCAGGGTGCGCAGCCGTTCCAGCGTCGGCAGGTGCCGGGCCATGTTCTGCTCCAATGGATAAAAATAGTTGATCAGAAATATCAAAATTCAAAATTTTTAAAATACTGAACTCCATCGGGTCATGGGGCCCTCGATACCGCATCCGCGACGAAGGGGAGTGAGCGATGGAACAGCGCAGGGAGCCCACCATGCCGGCCGGGCCGGTTGGCGGCAGCGCCGCCTGGACAGTGCCGCAGGTGATGATGCGCGACGACTGGATTTGCCGGCTGAGCGACAGCGACGTGGCGGAGATCGATGCGGCGGTGGCCGATAGCCGCGCGCGCGGCCTCGCCATCACCGAGATCGAGCGCGACGATTTCCCGCTCGACCGGCTGACGGCGCGGCTGGGAGCCTTGCGCGCGCAGATCCGCTCCGGGCTCGGTTTCGGCTATATCAAGGGGCTGCCGGTCTGGCGCTATGACCGCGAGACGCTGCTGCGCATCTATTGGGGGCTGGGCCGGCATATCGGCGACCCGGTGACGCAGAACCGCAATGGCCATCTGATCGCCCATGTCATCGATGTCGGCGACCGGGCGGGCGACAATAAGCGGTTGACCCAGAGCAATGCCGAACTGTGCTTCCACGCCGATTCCTGCGATGTCGTGGCGCTGTTGTGCATCAACCGCGCGCGGGAAGGCGGCGAGAGCATGATCGTCAGCGCGGTGGCCGTGCATGACGAGATGATGCGCCGCCGCCCGGATTTGCTGCCGGAACTCTACAAGCCGGTCTATATGGACCGGCGCGGCGAGGTGCCGGACGGCAAGCTGCCCTGGTTCGGCATGCCGTTGTTCACCTGGCATCGCGGCCAGATCAACGGCTATGCCCCGATCCGGCAATATGTCGAATCGCTGGCGCGCTTCCCTGACGCGCCGCGCATCTCCAACGCGCAGATGGCCGCGCTCGACCTGTTCTACGAGATATGCGAGGAGGAGGAGTTCTGCCTGCGCCTGCAGTTCGAGCCGGGCGACATCCAGTTCCTGCAGAACCATGTCGTGTTCCATTCCCGCACCGGCTTCACCGACTGGGACGAGGCGGAGAAGAAGCGCCATCTGATGCGGCTGTGGCTGTCGCTGCCCGATGGCCGGCTGCTGCCGGATTCCTATGCCGAGAAATGGATCAATATCGAGCGCGGCACACGGCGCGGCGGCGTGCCGACGATGACGCCGCCGGTCATTCCGCTCGATCCGATGGCGCGTGCTTATGGATAAAGCGGGCGCTCAGCCCGCCTTGCGCCAGGCCACGGTCATGATGCCGGCGCCGATCAGCAGCGAGCCGCCGACCCGGTTCACGCCGCGCTGCACCGCCGGCTTGCGGATGGTGCGCCGGGCGGCCTGCGCCAGCAGCGCATAGGCCAGCGCGTTCAGCGTCGCCAGGGTCAGGAAGGTCACCCCGAACACCATCATCTGCGGCACCACCGGCAGGCTGGCGACCAGGAACTGCGGCAGGAAGGCGACAAAGAACACGATGCTCTTCGGGTTCAGCGCGGTTACCGCATAGGTGTGCGCGAAGATGCGCCAGGGCTTCACGCCGGCGCCGATCTCCACTGGCCCGCCGGCGGAGACGGGGGCGCGCCACAGCTTCACACCGAGATAGATCAGGTAGGCCGCGCCCACCCATTTCAGCACGGTGAACAGCGCCGCCGATGTCGCCAGCAGCACGCCCAGCCCCAGCATCGAGGCAGTCATCGCGGTGAAGTCGCCCAGCGCCACGCCGGCCACCGTCGCCCCGGTCGCCTGCCGTCCATGGCCCAGCGCATAGGAGATCACCAGCAGAATGGTCGGGCCGGGAATCGCCAGCAGCACGGCGGCGGCGGCAACGAAGGCCAGCCAGTGTTCGACGGAGAAGAGTGCGAGGTCCATGGAAAATCTCCTGCCTGTAAAGGGGAGACTAATCCATGGCCGGCGGGGCCGCGCAACCTCTATCCGCTACTCCGCGACGGCGGCCAGGCGCGGCGCTTTCTCCCCGCCATAGGCATGGGTCAGCACGCGCAGATAGGCGGTGTAGAGATGTTCCAGCCGGTCGAAGGAGCCGGCATCGGAGGTGATGGAGCCGGCGCTGTCGATGATGGCCACGATCTGCACCACGATGTCGCGGGCCGGTGCGTCGGCTGCGATCTCGCCCCTGGCGATGGCCTGGGCGAGGGCGTCGTTCACATAGGCCTCGGCGGTTTCCGAAAAGCCGCGCAGCGTGTCCTTGGATTTCCGGCTCAGTACGTCGGATTCGAGGCGCATGCGCGAGATGATGCTCCACGGCCGTCCGTCCTTGCCCGCCGGGTTGAAGCGGCGGTAACGCTGCCGGTTGAACTCCATCATCCGCCGCACGCGCTCGACATAGGCCAGGTTCTCGGCGGTCCAGATCGCCTTCAGCTCCACCGCCGTACCCTCGACATAGTCCTGGATCACTTCCTCGATCAGGTTCTTCTTGGTGCCGAAATGGTAGTGGATATTGGCGCGCGTCGTGCCCAGCCGGTCCGCGATATCCTTGAAGCGCAGGCCGCGGTAGCCATGGGTGATCAGCAGCTCCGTGGCGACTTCCTTGATGCGATCGCGCATGCGCGGTTCCGTTCCGTGCTGTTCAGGCAAATATCTCAGTGGCCGGCAGCCTAGCAGATTTTCATATCTGATTCAGCCGGCCCGGTAGCGCCGCCAGCCCTCGGCGCGCAACTCGCAGGCCGGGCAGCTGCCGCAGCCATGACCCCAGTCATGGACCTTTGTGCGGTCGCCCAGATAGCAGCTGTGGGTGAGGTCGCGCGTGATTTCCACCAGCGGCGCGCCGCCCAGCCGCTCGGTCAGCCGCCAGGTCTCTGCCTTGTCGATCCACATCAGCGGCGTATGGATGACCAGCCGCGTGTCCATGCCCAGCGTCAGCGCGACCTGCAGCGCCTTCAGCGTGTCGTCACGGCAGTCCGGATAGCCGGAATAGTCGGTCTCGCACATGCCGCCGACCAGATGCTTCATGCCGCGCCGGTAGGCGATGGCGGCGGCGAAGGTGAAGAACAGCAGGTTGCGGCCGGGCACGAAGGTATTGGGCAGGCCATTCTCCTGGAAGGCGATCTCTCCCTCGCCGGTCAGCGCGGTGTCGCTGATGCCCTTCAGCACGTCCAGCGGCAGCAGATGATCCTCGCCGAGCTTTGTGGCCCAGGTCGGGAAAGTGGCGGCGATGGCGTCGCGCACGGTCTGGCGGCACTCCAGCTCCACCCGGTGGCGCTGGCCGTAATCGAAGCCCACGGTCTCGACCCGCTCGAACCGGTCCAGCGCCCAGGCCAGGCAGGCGGTCGAATCCTGCCCGCCGGAGAACAGCACGAGGGCGGCGTTGTCCTTCATGCAGCAGGACCGAAATAGCGGCAGGTTTCGCCGCTGCTGTCGCGCAGCACGGTCACGCAGGCGAGGCCCGGTACCTGGCCGTCGAGCCGCCGCCAGATCCAGGCGCTGAGATTCTCCATCGTGGCCGGGCCCAGCCCCTCCACCTCGTCGAGGAAATGATGGTCGAGCGCCTGCCGTGCATCCTCCATCAGGCGCGACAGCATGCCCAGATCGACGATCATGCCGGTTTCCGGATCGGGCGTGCCGCGCACCGTCACCTGGGCGCGGTAGGAATGGCCGTGGATGCGCCGGCTGGACTCGGCCTCGATGGTGCGGTTCAGCGTGTGCGCCGCATCGAACCTGAATTCCTTGCTCAACTCGAACATCACGGGATACCGATCATCTTGTGGGTCTGCACGCTCAGCCGCCAGTCCGGGTGGTCGAGGCAATAGGCCACCGCCGCCGCCGTATTCTCCGCCCGCGCCGGCCCGTCCATCGGCTGCAGCCAGAAATGCCGAAAGGACAGGGTGGTCATGCCCTCCGGGCCAAGCCCAGGCTGCGGATAGACCAGCTTCAGCTCGTCGCCCTGACGCAGCACCCAGTCGGCGCCTTCCTTCGGGCTGACGCAGACCCAGTCGATGCCGGGCGGCGGTTCCAGCGTGCCGTTGGTCTCGATGGCGATCTCGAAACCGCGCGCATGAACCGCATCCACCAGCGCTTTGTCAAGCTGCAGCAGCGGCTCGCCGCCGGTGAACACGACATGGCGGCGCGCTGTCTCAGTGCCCCAGCAGGCGGCGATGGCATCGGCCAGGGCATCGGCATCGCGGAATTTGCCGCCGCCTTCGCCATCGGTGCCGACGAAATCGGTGTCGCAGAACCGGCACACCGCGCCGGCGCGGTCTTCCTCGCGCCCAGTCCACAGATTGCAGCCGGCAAAGCGGCAGAACACGGCGGCGCGGCCGGCCTGTGCGCCTTCGCCCTGGAGGGTCTTGAACAGCTCTTTCACCGAATAGGTCATGGGGCCACTTTCTGCCGTGTGGCGGCGTTTCCGGCAAGGATAGATGATTCTGCCAATTCGTCGGGAGAGAGTCCGCGCAATGTCATCGTCGTGTCACAAAACCGCAACGCAAATAGGCTAAGACACGGGGGCGACCAGAACGGTTTCGGGCTTGGGTTTTGGCGCGCAGGGGGTCAATGCGGCGCCCTACGTTTTTGCCCGAAGCCGCGATGCCACTCAGGAAGATGGAGCCTATAACATGAAGAAGTTTTCTGCCGCGCTGGCCGTTGCCGCCGGCCTGCTGGTTTCGACCAGCGCCATTGCGCAGGGGGTCGATCCGAACCTGCCGTCCTACAAGCCGACCAGCGGCGTTTCGGGCAGCCTGAAGTCGATCGGTTCCGACACGCTGAACAACCTGATGACGCTGTGGGCCGAAGGCTTCCTGGCGCAGTACCCGAACGTGAAGATCGAGATCGAGGGCAAGGGCTCCTCGACCGCGCCGCCCGCGCTGATCGCCGGCACCGCGCAGTTCGGCCCGATGTCGCGCCCGATGAAGTCGAAGGAAATCGACGACTTCGAGAAGAAGTACGGCTACAAGCCGACCCCGATCCGCTCGGCGGTCGATGCGCTGGCCGTCTATGCGCACAAGGACAATCCGGTCAACTGCCTGTCCATGCAGCAGATCGATGCGATCTTCTCCAAGACCCGCAAGGGCGGCGAGAGCGCCGACATCACCACCTGGGGCCAGGTTGGCGCCACCGGTGAGTGGGCCAGCATGCCGATCTCGCTCTATGGCCGTAACTCGGCTTCGGGCACCTATGGCTACTTCAAGGAAGTCGCGCTGTTCGACGGCGACTACAAGGACAGCGTGAAGGAGCAGCCGGGTTCCTCCACCGTGGTGCAGGGCGTTGCCTCCGACAAGGGCGGCATCGGCTACTCCGGCGTCGGCTACAAGACCGCAGACGTGAAGTTCATCGAGATCAAGGGTGCCGACGGCAAGTGCTACGGCCCGACCGCCGAGAACGCCTATTCGGGTAACTTCCCGATCGCGCGTTTCCTCTACATCTACGTGAACAAGAACCCGAACCAGGCGCTTGACCCGGTCCGTGGCGAGTTCATCCGCTACATCTACTCCAAGCAGGGTCAGGAAGCGGTCGTGAAGGACGGCTTCTTCCCGGTCAACCAGGGCCTCGCCGCCGAGGACCTGAAGAGCTTCGGCCTGATGTAATCGGCTGCGGTGCGGGCGGCGTTCGGCGCCGCCCGCATCTCTTTTGCTTGATCCTGTATTCTTTTATCCCTTTCTTCCTACGCTCCGGCGTCGCGCTGCTCTGGCGGGCGTCGTTCTGAAATCGGGCTGAGGGTTATCATGGCCAGCGACGCCAACGACGCTTCCACCGGAACCGGCAAGACTGCCATCGGCACGGTCCGGCGCCGCAAGGCGACCAGCGCTTCCGTCCTCATCACCGACAAGATCGCCGATTGGGGCATCACCATCGGCGGCCTGATGGTGATTGTTGCCGTGTTCGGCATCATGGTGTTCCTGGCCCAGGTGGTGGTGCCGCTGTTCCTTGGCGGCGATGTGCGCGACACGCGTACCTACCAGATTACGCCGGCAAAGCCTGTCGCCTGGATCAGCACCGACGAGTACCAGACCATCGGCATCCGGATCGCCGATGACGGGCGGATTTCCAGCTTTCATCTTGATACCGGCACGCCGCTGGACAGTGTCGATCTGGATTTCGGCGGTCGGCAGATCACCGCCATGGGCTCCACCTCCGACGGTTACAACCTGGCCTTCGGTTTCGAGGATGGCACGGTCCAGTTCGGTGTGATCCAGCCGAAGATCGAGATCCTTCCGGGCGATGCGCTGCCGACCGCGGCGAACAAGCTGAACGACCGCGACCTGACGGACGGCACTGCCGTCTATTCCCGCATTCCGGGCAACCAGCTCCGCCGCGTCTCGCTGCAAACGACGCTGGACGAACCGCAGGCGATTTCGGAGGCCGGGCGCCCGATCCGCGCCATCGATTATCGCATCGGCGGCACGGCGGAGCGCCCGACCCGGTCCTTCGTGACCGTGGATAGCGATGGCGTGGCGCGCGTCAGCCGCACGGAAACCACGGTGAACCTGCTCACCCGGCAGGCCAGGACGCGTGTCCTGACCTCTACCCTGCCGGACCTGCCGGGCGGCATCCGGGTGACCGAGCTGCTGATGACCAGCCGTGCCGACCAGGTTTATGTCGCCGATGAGAACGGCAATATCTACCGCTACGATACGCGCGATTTCGCCGCGCCGGTTCTGGCCGAAACGATGAAGGCGTTTCCGGGCGCCGAGCGCCTTACGGTGCTGGGCTTCCTGAATGGCGAGCAGGGGCTGGTCGCCGGCGGTTCGGAAGGTTCCGTGCGCATCTTCTACCGGCTGCAGCCGGACAATGCCGGCACCAAGGACGGCTACAGGCTGACCCTGATCCGCGAGCTGGAGCCGCATAGTGCCCCGGTGGTCAACTTCGCTGCCAGCCAGCGCAACAAGTCGCTGGTGACCATGGACCTCGACGGCAATGTATGGCTGCGCCACAACACCAGCGAGCAGACCCTGCTGAAGCTGGAGCGCGATGCGCTGACGGACGAAGGCACGCAGATGCTGCTGGCGCCGCGCAACGACGCCATCCTGATCGCCGACCGCACGGGGCAGGTGAATTACTGGACCTTCCAGGTGCCGCACCCGGAAGTGACCTCGCGCACCATCTTCGGTAAGGTCTGGTACGAGGGTTATGACGGGCCGAGCTACACCTGGCAGTCCTCGTCCGGCACCGATGTGTTCGAGCCGAAATTCTCGCTGACGCCGCTGATCTTCGGCACCATCAAGGCCACCGTCTATTCGCTGCTGTTCGCCATCCCGATCGCGCTGCTGGGCGCCATCTACACCTCGGAATTCGTGCACAGCCGCATCCGCGGAACCGTGAAGCCGGTGATGGAGATGATGGAATCGCTGCCGACCGTGGTGCTGGGCTTCATCGCCGCACTGCTGCTGGCGCCCATCGTCGAGACCTGGATCGCGGCGGTGCTGCTGGCCTTCGGCGCGCTGCCGCTGTCGCTGATGCTGGCGGCCTATCTGTGGCAGGCGCTGCCGTCGCAGATGAAGCTGCGGCTGGATGGTATTCCGAAGTTCGCGATGATGTTCGTGGTCATCGGCCTTGGCTGCTACATCGCCTATGCCGCCGGCCCGCTGTTCGAGAATGTGTTCTTCTACGGCGACCTGAAGGCCTGGACGAACGGGACCATCGGCACCGGCCTGCCCTTCCTGTTCCTGGTGCTGCTGCCGCTGTCCTTCCTGGGCGTCAGCTATGTCTTCGGCCGCACGGTGGGCACGACCTACCGGCTTGCGCTGCGCGACATGCCGCAGAACCGGGCCTCGCTGGTCGATCTCGGCCGCTGGCTCGCCATGCTGGTTGCCGCCGGCATCGTCAGCTACATCCTGGCGGCGTCGCTGACCGCCATCGGCTATGACCCGCGCGGCGGGGTGGTCGATACTTACGTGCAGCGCAATGCGCTGGTGGTCGGCTTCGTGATGGGCTTCGCGGTCATCCCGAACATCTACACCCTTGCGGAAGATGCGCTGAACGCGGTGCCGTCCTCGCTGCGCGCGGCCAGTCTGGCCGCCGGTGCCACGCCCTGGCAGACGGCGATGTGGGTGGTGCTGCCGACCGCCATGTCCGGCGTGTTCGCGGCGGTAATGATCGGCATGGGGCGCGCCGTCGGCGAGACCATGATCGTGGTCATGGCGGCGGGCAACACGCCGATCCTGGACTGGAACGTCTTCAACGGCCTGCGCACGCTGTCTGCCAACATCGCGGTGGAACTGCCGGAGGCGGTGCAGGGTAGCACGCTCTACCGCATGCTGTTCCTGGCGGCGCTGACGCTGTTCGCCATGACCTTCGTCATCAACACCGTGGCGGAAGTGATCCGCCAGCGCTTCCGCAAGCGCGCCTTCCAGCTTTGATCCGGATATATCAGGGGAACCGGGAATGACCGCGACCGCCGAAAAAGACATGAGCCGGACTGCCGCGAAGCCGCGTTCGGTGCGCAAATACTCGGCCGATATCTCGGCCGTCGGCGAGCCCTTCCTGTGGGGGCTTGGCGGCGCGCTGGCGCTGGGCATCATCCTGATCGCCGGCTTCCTGACGCTGATCTTCTGGAATGGTGTCACCACCTTCTGGCCGAAGCCGGTGGCCGTGGTTACGCTGAATGATGGCGCCAAGGTCGCGGGCGAACCGTTCCGCGCGGAGGTGTTCCGCCCCGATGCCGCCTTCCTGCAGGCGCTTACCCCCGCTCAGCGTGCCGAGGTGGCCGCCGATGACGGCTTCGTCAGCCGAACCATGTACCGGATCGGCAATTACGACCTGTTCGGCGAGGATTTCCGCTGGGTGCCGGAAACCCAGAAGGCCGATGTCTCCTATCCGGAGAATTTCTTCTTCTTCGAGCGCCAGGAATGGGGCGCTTTCGTCGGCACCATCGCGGCGGTCGATCTGGCCGGCCGCAAGCTGGAAGGGCCGGGGATCGATCTTTCGCTGCTGCATGACGAACAGGAGGCGGCGCGCGACCGCTTCGAACGTATCCGCGAGATCGAGCGCGACGAGATCGGCGCCATCAATCATTACCTGAACGAGCTTCGGCTCGATGTCCGCCGGGCGGAGCTGCGCTATGGCCCGGACAGCCCGGAAGTGCGCGAGGCGAAGGCGGAAGCCGAGGCACGCGCCGCCGAACTGCAGGTCGAATACCGGGCACTGGCCGAAACCGCTTCTGCCATCAAGGCGGAGGATGCGCAGTACCGCATCACCCTGGCCGCAGTCGATGGCCAGACCAAGGAGATGCAGCTGTCGCAGATCGTGCGCTTCTATGCTGCCAACGACCTGTCCTATTTTGAGAAGTGGGGCGTCTATCTGTCGCGCTGGGGCGAGTTCCTGAGCGAAGACCCGCGCGAGGCCAATACCGAGGGCGGCATCCTGCCGGCAATCTTCGGTACGGTCGTGATGACGCTGATGATGGTCATCGTGGTCGCGCCCTTTGGTGTCATCACCGCGCTCTACCTGCGCGAATACGCCAAGCAGGGCCGGTTGGTCGCTATCGTCCGCATCTCGGTGAACAATCTGGCCGGCGTGCCTTCCATCGTCTATGGCGTGTTTGGCGTCGGCTTCTTCGCCTACACGGTGGGTGGCGGCATCGACGCGCTGTTCTTCCCGGAGCGGCTGCCGAGCCCGACCTTCGGCACCGGCGGCATATTGTGGTCGGCGCTGACGCTGGCACTGCTGACCGTGCCGGTTGTCATCGTCGCCTCGGAGGAGGCGCTGGCCGCCGTGCCGCGTTCGATGCGCGAAGGCTCGCTGGCCTGCGGTGCCTCGAAGTGGCAGACCATCAAGTGGATCGTCCTGCCCCGTGCGATGCCGGGCGTCATGACCGGCCTGATCCTGGCCATGGCGCGTGGCGCCGGTGAGGTGGCGCCGCTGATGCTGGTGGGTGTGGTGAAGCTGGCGCCGGAATTGCCGGTTGACGGCTTCTTCCCCTATATCCATCTGGAACGCAGCTTCATGCATCTGGGCTTCCACATCTTCGACGTGGGTTTCCAGTCGCGCAATTCCGAAGCCGGCAAGCCGATGGTGTTCGTCACCACCCTGCTGCTGCTGGCCCTGATCGTCCTGATGAATTCCTCGGCGATCTATATCCGCAACCGGCTGAAGAAGAAGTTTGTCGGCAGCCAGTTCTGATCGCTAACCGCCGCCCCGGAGTCTAGATCCCATGACCGACAGCGCCACGCTCGAACCGTCCGCCCGCCCGGCCCCGCCGCAGGAGACGACCTATCACTTCGTCACCTCGCCGGAAGGCTCGGTGATCGACGTGAGTGATTTCAAACTGTGGTACGGCTCTTCGCAGGCCCTGCACGACATCAACCTGACCTTCCAGCGTGGGCTGGTGACGGCGCTGATCGGCCCGTCCGGCTGCGGTAAGTCCACCCTGCTGCGTTCGCTGAACCGGATGAACGACCTGATCGACGGCTTGTCGATCGACGGCCAGATCACCATCAACGGGCAGGATATCTACGGGCCGGGCGTGGACGTCATCGCGCTGCGCAAGCGCATGGGCATGGTGTCCCAGAAACCGAACCCCTTCGCCA
>NZ_JAKUSO010000024.1:0-34947 GCF_022449305.1 Oceanibaculum sp.
CCATGGTCGGGGTGAAGGAGATATTGTCGAGTGCCACCGTCGCGATGGAATCGGTCAGCGACCCGGCGCTGGTGATCCCGATGTATTTCTACGTGCTGTGCTGGTTCTTCGTGTTCTGCTACCCGTTCTCGCACATCACCCGATGGTTCGAGAAGCGGCGCTGGCGGTAGAGCAGCCTATGGCGTCACGTCGAGACGGGTGAGGTAGGCCAGTACCCAGCCCAGCGAATGCTCCGCCTCGAACCGTACGGGCACCCACAGATCGGTTCCCTCGGGCTTGGCGAACCAGACATGGGAGGGCGGCATCGGTTCGCTGCTGGTGCGCCAGCGTGTGCCGGTATAGCGCCCGGCGATGCTGTCGTAATGCACCCGGCACTTGACGGCCGGGCCGGCATAGACGCCATGGCGCCCGGCTGGCAGGGTTTCCTCGGCAATCCGTTCGAACCGCAGATCATAGCGCCGCCGCCCATCGAACACCGGTACCTTCCATTCACAGGCTCCGGCCTGCGCGTAGGCCGGCTGGTTCACGAAGAGGACGGCGCTCAGCGGATCGATGGTATCGCGGCGCAGGCGGGCCGGTACCGGCTCGCGCTCTGACGGGTCCTCGACCGGCTCCACCGTCACCTCGACCGGGCCATGATCGCCATAGCGCATCTCGACCAACCGCGAATCGCCGCGCCAGATGCCCTTGTTCAGATGGACGCTGGGCTGCAACTCGCCGTCAGCGATGCGGCCCTCGGACAACGTATGCTGGGAGAAGCCCGACACCCAGCCGGCAAAGCCGCGGCTTTGCAGCTGCGTTTCCAGATTATAGCCATCGGCCTTCAGCCGGGTGCGGCTGTCGATGGTCAGTACATGCAAACCGCCGGCAAACACATCGACGGCAATCGATATCTCACGTGGCTGCTCCAGTGGAGCGGCCAGGGCGATGGGGGTGGTGAGCACGAGTGCGGCGAAGCCGTGGAACAACGAGCGCATGGCTGAAGGCCTCCGTTCCCGATGGATATCGGGTGGCGGCGCGCAACTTCAACCAGGGCGTTTGCGGTCAGCGTATGCCGGTACCGAACAACCGCCATTTTGTGGCTTCGTAATCCGCCAGAGGATCGTACAGGTCGGTCGGCAGGGCCAGCGATTCGGCGGTCAACGCGCCGATGGTGGACAGCAGGGTCAGTTCGCCGACCACGACATCGCGTTGCCGTCCCGTACGATTCACCTCCGCATCCAGCAATTCCTGCTGCGCGTCCAGCAGGTCGAGCAGCGGGCGGCGGCCAATCTCCACCTCGCGGCGCACGCTCTCCAGCGCCAGCCGGGCGGCGGCGATCTGTTCGTCCAATGCACCGACGCTGGCCCGTGCCGTCTGCAGGTCGCGCCAGGCACGGATCACCTGTTCCTGCACCTTGCGCAGCTGCGAGACGGTTTCCAGCTGGCGCTGGTTGGCGCGCTTCTTCGCCTCGCGCAGCCGGGCATGATCCGCGCCGGACTGATAGAGCGGCACGGTCAGCTGCACGCCGAGCGAGGCCTGGCTCTGGCGGTCCAGCGGCAGCGGATCGTCATAGCTGTCCTCCTGCACCCGGCCGACCAGTGCCACAGAGGGCAGCATCTCACCCCGGCGGATACGGATCTGGTCGCGGGCGATGGTCTCGGCGAGGCCGGAGGCGCGCAGCACAGGGTTCCAGCGTTCCGCCAGGTCGATGGCCGCCTCCAGCGTTTCCGGCAGGCCACTGACCGGGCCCGGCATCTCCGGTGCTTCCGGCGGCTGGCCGACGATCTGCGCATAGGTCGCGCGCGACGCGTCGAGCTGACCCTGTGCCGCGATCAACTGCGCGCGGGCCTGCGCCAGCCGCGCCTCGGCCTGCGACAGGTCGGCCTGGGTGGCGTCGCCCACATCGTAGAGCGCGCGTGTCGTGCGCCGCCGCTCCTCCAGCACCGCGATATTGTTCCGGTTCAGCGCCAGGGTGCGGCTGTCGCGGATCACGTCCATGAAGATGCTGCCGGCCTGCAGCAGCACTGTCTGCTCGGTATCGGTCAGCAGCGCCCGCTGCCGGCGGATGGTGTTCTCCGCCTGGTCCAGCGTCGCTGACAGCGCGCCGCCGCGATAGAGCGTCTGGTTATATTCCAGCGCGCCGCTCAGGGTGCGGCGGTCATAGGAGGGCGAAATGCGCTGGTCGATGGTGGCCTCGTCGGCATTGCCGCGCAGCGTGACGGTCGGCATCCAGCCGCCCAGCGCCTGCGGGCGCTGCTCGTTGGTTACGCGCAGCTCCTCCCGCGCCGCCATCAGGTCGGCATTGTTCTGATAGGCCGAGACCAGCGCGTCGATGATGGTTTCAGCCGAAGCCGGCCCGCCCAGCATCAGCGTGAGCGCGGTGGAGAGCAGGAGGGTGCGTATCCGCATGATCCGTCTCCTCCGGTTCAGACCAGCTGGCGGCGGGCGAGTTCTGCGAACTCGCCATTCAGCGCCATCAGCGCGTTGAAATCGCCCTGCTCGACGACACGGCCCTGCCGCATCACGAAGATGCGGTCCACATTCTGGATGGTGCTGAGCCGGTGGGCGACCACGATGCGCGTCATGTTCATCCGCGCGAGGCTGGCATTCACCACCTCCTGCGTGCGGTTGTCGAGCGCGCTGGTCGCCTCGTCCAGGATCAGGATGCGCGGCTTGTGCACCAGCGCGCGGGCGATCATCAGGCGCTGGCGCTGCCCGCCGGACAGCGTGCCGGCCCCTTCCGACAGCACGGTGTGCATGCCCATCGGCATCGCCTCGACATCCTGGTCGAACCCGGCCATGCGCGCGGCCTCCCAGGCATCGTCGATGGTCAGCGGCAGGCTGCCGACGATATTGTCGAAGATCGAGCCGGACATGATGCGGCCATTCTGCAGCACCACGCCGATCTGCCGGCGCACCGCCTGCATGTCGAGGCCGGAAATGTCCTTGCCGTCGATATAGACGCCGCCGGCCTCGGGCTGCTCGAAGCCCAGCACCAGGCGTACCAGCGTCGATTTGCCGGAGCCCGAGGCGCCGACAAAGGCGACATAGCTGCCGCTGTCGATGGTCAGCGACACGCCATCGATGATCGGCGGCGTTTCCGGCTTGTAGCGGAACACAACCCGGGAGAATTCCACGGTGCCGTCGATGGCGCCGGGGTCGGCCTTGCCGTCGGTGATCTCCGGCACCGTTTCCAGGATCGGGCGCACGCGCTCATACAGCGGCACGATGGCGATCAGCACCGATACCGTGCCCAGCAACCCGACCATGGCGGCGCTGAACTGCCCGAAGGCTGCGTTGAAGGCCAGGAAATCGCCGATGCCGAAACCGCCCTCTCCCTGTTCGCCGCCCTTTAGCAGATAGCTGATCGAGGCGAACAGCACGATGGAGGCCAGCAGAGGAAACAGCGCGGTGATGACGGCCTGTATCGCGGCCAGCTTGCGCGCCTTGTAGGTGATCTCCTTGGTGATGCCGAACTGTTCGGCCCATTTCGCGAAGGCACGCGGCTCGCTGGCCGAGATGCGCAGCTTCGACAGGCCGGTGAGCAGCTGGAAGATCAGCCCTTCGATCCTGCCGCCGCGGCCGATCATCTCGCGCTGCAGCGGCACCATCGCCAGCGCGATGGTCAGCGAAGCCCCCAGCAGCACGGCAACGATGGCCAGCGCGATGAAGGCCAGCTTCCAGCTGTACCAGAACAGCAGCAGCAGGCTGAACAGCGAGAACAGCACCGTCATGACCGATTGCATGATGGTGCCGCTCAGCAGTTCGCGGATCGCGTTGATGCCGTTGGCGCGGTCGGCCAGGTCTCCGGACGAGTATTCCCGGAAGAACGGCACCGGCAGAGCCAGCAGCCGGTCCCAGACGGCAGTCTGGATGCTGGCATCCATGCGGGTCTGCACGCGCAGCACGGCGAAGCTGCGGGTTACCGTGAAGGTTGCGGTGCCCAGCGCCGCCAGCACCAGCCCGGCAATGATCGTCAGATGCCCCGGAATATCGGCGCGCGGGATGATGCTGGCGAAAATCTGCCCGGTCGCGATCGGCGTCGCCAGCGCGATCAGCCCGGCCAGGATGCCCATCATCACAATGGTCGCCATGTCGCGGCGCAGCCCGCGCAGCCCGAAGGCGAAGACCTCGCGCACGCGCATCGCGCGCGCTGGGAACGGACGGTAGAAGACATGCGCCTCGCCGGACAGGCTGTCCGCCAGGGCTGCTGTGACGGGGCGCCGCGTGCCGTCCGCCGGATCGGCCATCACATAGCGGTCAACGCCATCGGGCAGCAGCGCCACCGGCCTGTTGTCCGCTACCCGATAGGCCAGCAGCGGGCCATTGTCGCGTTGGTACCAGTCGTCGAACAGCACGACCCGCCGCACGCGGATGTGCGAGCGCCGGACGATGTCGGAGAGCAGGCGGGGCGCGGCATCGGTATCGTCGGTTGGTGGCGTCAGCGTGATGCCGGCGGCCTGGGCGACCAGGCTTGCGGCGTCGAACAGCGGGTCGCCGGTCGCCGCCGTGCCGGTGACGGTGCCTTCGGCCTCCGGACCTGTCAGGATGCCGCCGATCCGGCGCAGCGAGGCGTTGAAGGTGGCGCGGTTGGCGCCGGCCTTGCGCTCCAGCCGGCTGGTCTCGCTGGCACCGGCCTCCTCGCGCTGCCGGGCGATGACCTGCATGACAGCCAGGTGGAAGGAATCGAGGCTTGCCCACAGCATGCCCCGGAACAAGGCGGTCGGCGTATAGGCGCCGGTGAGGCGGCAGTCGGACTCGCAGGCCAGCCACATATTGCCGGCCAGCGGCAGCGGGATACCGGCAGTGTCCTCCGTCAGGCGCCAGCGGCCGATGGCGGTCGCCTCTCCGGCATCCAGCGTGACCCAGATCGTGTCTCCGCGCTGCGGCGTCAGTACCGCGCCGGCGGTGAAGGCGATGTCCGGCTCGGCCTCCAGATAACCGGTCGGGCGCGGCCCGCCGACCGGCGCCACGATCTCCGCCAGGGCGGCGATCCAGCGGTCGATCCAGTCCACCACGATCAGGTCGAAATCATCCTGCTCGATATCGCCGCGGCGGGCGCGGAACAGCTCCGTCCCCATGGTCGCCACCGCGCGCAGGCCGATCTGGGCGCGGCCATCGGCAACAGTGTCATCGGGGATAGCCGGCATGCCGAAGATCAGCTCGCCCTCGCTGACCCTCATCAGATGCTGGCCGGTACCGGCCACGGCGCCATCGACCAGCGGTACGGCGTAGATGTCCACGCTGCCTTTCAGCACCAGCCAGATCAGGCCGGGATCGCTGACGAGGAAGGGATTGTGGTAGCCGACCGACAGCTTCTCGCCGTCGATCTTGGCCAGCAGTTCGGCGTCGAAACTGTCATATCCGGTGATTGCGGGATCGGTCATCTCAGGCCTCCCCCGACCGGATCAGCCGGCGATAGGGGCCGTCCACCGCGATCAGCTCTTCGTGCTTGCCGCGTTGCGCTGCCTGTCCGCGTTCCAGCACGATGATCTCGTCGCAGTCGCGGATCGTGCTGAGGCGGTGCGCCACGATCAGGCAGGTGCAGCCGCGCCGCCGCAGATTCTCGTCGATGCGTTTCTCGACCACCGGGTCCAGCGCACTGGTTGCCTCATCGAGGATCAGCACGGTCGGGTTGCCGGCCAGCGCGCGGGCGATCTCCAGCCGTTGGCGCTGGCCGCCGCTGAAATTCCCGCCATTCTCCGCGATCAGCGATTCGTAGCGGTCGGCCCGGCTTTCGATGGCATCCAGGATGCAGGCATCGCGCAGCGCCGTGGTGATCATCTCCTCGCTGACGGAATTGTCCCACATGCCGATATTTTCCCGCACCGTGCCGGCGAACAGGAAAATCTCCTGATCCACGGTGGAGACGGAGTTGGCAAAATAGGCATGCGGCAGTTCGTCCAGCGGGATTCCGTCATAGAGCACGCTGCCGGACCAGGGGCGGTACAGGCCGCTGACGATCTTGGCGATGGTCGATTTGCCGCTGCCCGACCCGCCGATCAGGGCGACGCGCTGGCCCGGCTGCACGGTCAGGTTCAGCCCGTCGATCAGAGGCTTGTCGGACCGGTTATAGCCGAACACCAGGTCGCGCAGCTCGATATGGCCGCGCAGCTTCGGCGGCAGGGGGCGCTCCGGCGCGGCGGTGGCGAACATCCGTTCGGTTTCGCCCAGCCGGTCGTCGATCCGGTATTTCTGTACATCCTCGATGCGCGTCAGGCTGCCCTTGACGGTCTGGATCTCGCCGCCCAGCCCAACCAGCTGTTCGATGGGCGTGGAAAAGTTCGCCAGCAGCGCCTGGAAGGCGACCAGCCCGCCGATGGTCAGTGACCCGTCAATAACGCGGAAGCCGCCCACCGCCAGGATCGCCGCCGTGGACAGCGCGGACAGCAGGATGGGGGCGGCGGAGATCAGCGTCGTGGTGACCGCCAGCTCCTGCTGGGCAGTCAGATACTTGGCCTGCAACCCGGACCATTTGGAGAAGAAATCGCTCTCCGACCCGCTGGATTTCAGCGTCTCGATCAGCTGGATGCCACTGATCGAGGTGGCCGCCAGCTTGCCCTGTTCGTTCACCAGCTTGCGGCTGCTGTCCTCGCGGCGGCGGGCGACGGCCTTCAGCGCCAGGAAGTTCAGCAGTGCCAGCCCGACGCCGATGAGGGTCAGCCAGACATCGTAGAACAGCATGACGATGGCGTAGAAGCCGATCATCACCAGGCCAATGATGTTGTTTGCCAGCTGGCCGGACAGCAGCATGGCAATGTCGTCGTTGGAGGAGACACGCGCCGAGATATCGCCGGGAAAGCGCTGGTTGAAGAACTCCACCGGCAGCCGCAGCACATGCCAGAAGAACTGTGCCGAGGAGCTGAGCGCCAGCTTCATCTCCAGCCGCGACAGGTGGATCTGCTGCAGCCAGGTGAGGATGCCCTGCAGAGCGGCGGTCACCGCCATGCCGATCAGCAACGGCAGCAGCCATTGCGATGTGCCGCCGATCAGCACGTCATCGACGAAGATCTTGGAAAAGACCGGAATGACGAGGCCAGGCAGCACCAGCAGGAGGGTGGCCAGCATGACATAGGCCATGGCGCCCTGCGAGCCGCGCAGCCGGCGCTTCAGCGGGGCGATGATGCTGGGCTTCTCGCCACCTTTCCTGAAGTCCGGCGTGCGCTCGAACACCAGGCACACACCGGTGAAGCCCGAATCGAACTCCTCCAGGCTGACCGTGCGCGGACCCAGCGCCGGGTCGTTCAGCCAGACCTTTCCGGCCTTCCGGTCGATCCCTTCTAGAACCAGGAAGTGATTGAAATTCCAGAAGATGATCATCGGGAAGGGCAGGTTGGTCACACTCTCCGGCTCGCGCCGGTAGCCCTTCGCCACAAGCCCGTAGCGCCGCGCCGCGCGCAGGATATTGGAGGCCTTGGAGCCGTCGCGAGACACATCGCACTCCACCCGCAGTTCCTCCAGCGGCACCCAGCGGCCGAACCGGGCGAGGATCATTGCGAGTGCGGCGGCGCCGCATTCCGTTGCCTCCATCTGCAGGATGGTGGGCGTGCGGAAGCGCCGGCCGCCTTTCGGGGCATTAGGCTTCGGCGCCGGGGATGGGGCGGGGGCGCCGGGGGTTACAGGGGCGGATGTGCTGTCGGTCATCTTCGATCAGAACAGCCCGGTATATTCGCGCAGCAGCGGGATGATGAGCGTCACCGGCGCCTGTTCGGAAACCGTGATCTCCGCGCTGGCCAGCGTGCCGCCGGACAGCGCCAGCGTTGCCCCCTTGGCGGAACTCCAGCGATAGCCGCTGACTGTGTCGGGGTCGCGCTGCAGCGCCACACGGGCGACATAGGGCGGCCCGCCCTGCTGGAAATTGCGCGCCAGCTCGTCATTCTGCAGCACCGCGCGCATGCCCTCCAGCGTCGCCGGGAAGTCGGAGACCCAGTCCACGGTGCCAAGGGCGGTGCCATATTCCTCGCGCCGGGCGGTGGAAGGGGAAATCTGCACCGGCATGCCGGGCTTCACGCGCTTGCCATGCTGCGGCGGGATGTAGAGTACGAGGTCGAGGAACGCGCCGCCGGACTGGAAGGCGAACAGCGACTGGCCCTCCGTGACCAGCGCGCCCTGCGAGACCTTCACCTCGGTAACCGTGCCGCTGGCCGGGGCGATGACGATGGTGGCGCGGTTCAGCGTCGCCTCGACCTGCGCCAGTTGCCGGCGCGCCTCGCTGACCGCATCCTCAGCGGCCCGGCGGCGATTGTCGAGCGTTGCCGACAGGTCCAGCGCTTCGGCCTCGATCCGGGCCATGTCGTTGCGCACCTCCGCCACTTCCTGGGCGGCGCGGTTGGCCTCGTCGCGGGTCCGGGCCACGACCTCGCGGGTGATGACCTTGTCCGCCAGCAGCCTTTCCTCATCGGCCAGCCGACCGCGCAGGAAGTCCAGCCTTTGCTGGCCGGCGGCCAGCCGGTCGCGCAAGGCCGCCCGGCGGCGGTCGAAATTCTGCTGCTTCACCGCCCATTCCTGGTCGGCCTGTTCCTCCACACGGCGTTGGTTGTCCAGCTTTTCCTCGACCACGGCCAGCGCATTTTCATAGCGCTGCGCGGCATCGGTCTGGGACAGCCGGGCGACGATCTGTCCGGCAGCGACCGTCTCGCCGACACGAATGTCGATCTCGCTCAGCGTGCCGCTGCCCGGGGCCTGCACATTGACGACCTGCCCGCCGGTGCTGATGAGGATGCCATTGCCCTGCACGCGCGTCGGGATGCTGCCCAGAATGCCCCAGGCGATGGCGGCGGCGGCGATCACGCACAGCATGACCAGCGCCATCCAGCCGCGCGGTCTGGTGACGGTGATCAGACGGTCGAGCTGATCCGGCGAGGACAGCCGTTCCAGCGCGGTCTTCCTGAAGATACCGTCCGCCATCGATTCCGCCCCTTCCTTCGTTCCCGCCGTTCCTGCGCGGCTTAGCGCCGCTTCATGCAGGTCAGCCGGTTCTCCCCGTCGCGCCGTTCATAGGCGACTTCGTCCATCATCGCTTCCACCAGATGCAGGCCAAGCCCCCCGACCGGCCTATCCTCGACATTGCCCTCCAGTGTCGGTTCGGGCGCCTGCGCCAGCGGATCGAAGGCGATACCGTCATCGCGCACGACCAGCACGATACGGTCGATCTCGATGCTGACCTCGACCGTTACCTTGCCGGGACCGCCGTCCGGATAGCCGTAGGAGATCGCGTTGGTCACCAGCTCGTCGATGGCGAGTTCGATGGCATAGGCGATATCGGGGGCAAGGCCGTTCTCCTCGATCAGCGCGGTGACCGCGCCGACGATTTCCGGGATGGCGTTCCGGTCATTGGCGATGGAGATTTCCAGCCGCGCCGCCATGGCCCGTTACGGTTCCACTGCCGGAGAGGGGGGCGGAGGGGGCTGCAGCGGCCCGAGCCGGCCCCGGTCCAGCTGCGCCAGCAGATCGGCGCACAGGGTGGCGAAGCGCATGTCATGGCTGGAGGCCAGGATGGTCATGCCGGTGGCCGCCATCTGGCGGATCAGCTCCGCCACCTTGTCCACCATGCGCGGATCGAGGGCGGCGGTCACCTCGTCCAGCAGCAGGATTTTCGGATCCATCGTCAGGGCGCGCACCAGTGCCACGCGCTGCTGCTGGCCGGCCGAAAGCTCCCCCGGATAGCGCTCGCGCAGCTCCGCCACTTCCAGCCGGGCAAGCAAATCGATGGCCTGCTCCTCCGCCTCCGCGCGTGGCCGGCGCAGCACCTGGCGCGGCCCCATGGTCAAATTCTCCAGCACGCTCTTGTGTGGAAACAGGCTGTAGCGCTGGAACACCATCCCGACATACCGGCGCAGCGCCTGCAGGTCGGTACCGGGCTGGGTGACGTTGAAGGGGCCGGCCTGGATATGCCCCTGATCGGCGGGGGTGAGCGCGTTCACCAGGCGCAGCAGCGTGGTCTTGCCGGTCCCCGACGGTCCGGCGATGCAGACCACCTGGCCGGGCAGGACGCTGAAGGAGACCGCCTCCAGCACGGGTGTCTCTCCGAAGTGCTTGCTGACATCCTCGAAGCGGATCGCCGCCGCCGTCACAGTTTCCGTTGCCAAGGCCGTGTTTCCCATCCTCATGCCTCCGCCGTCGCCAGAATGCCATAGCCGAGGCCCGGCGGGGTGACCGACCGCAACAGCCTGTCGAACGCGGCCAGCGTGGCGGAACGGGTGACGCCGGATTCCGGCCACACACTCTCCGCCTGCATCCGGACGTTCCGGAAGCCGGCATCGCGCAGTTCACCGGCCAGCATGGCCGGGCTGTAGAGATGATAGAACAGTTCGATCCGCTCGCCGTCATGCGCGCGGCTGTAAAGAATATCGCCGTCCTCGCGGGCCGGCGGGCGCGGCGTGCCGGCCGCCAGGGCAGCCTTGTGTTCCTGCTGCTCCAACCGGAACCGCCGGGCGGCATTGGGCACGCTGACGACGAGGTTTCCGCTGCCTTGCTGCGTCAGCAGGTCGCGGATGCGGCGCAGCGTTGCCACCCGGTTCGCCCGGCCCGGAATATGCCCCAGCACGCCGAACATGATGAGCGCCAGATCGACCGGCGCGCCCTCGGTATAGTCCTCGCGCGGGCCGAGGATCGTCTGCACCCGGTCGCGTCCCGGCTCATTGGCGATGCGGCGCTCCAGGCTCTTCAGCGCCACCGGGCAGATGTCATAGGCGAATATCCGCGCGCCTGTCGTATGCAGCAGCGGCAGCACATAGCGCCCGTCGCCGCAGCCGAAATCCAGGATGGCGCGGGCCTCCCTGCCGACCTGCAGAATCGTCGCCAGGCTCTGCGCATTGTGGCGGGGATAGCGCTGGTCGTAGAAGCCGCTGGCGAAATAGCGTTCATAGGCACGCGCAATGGCCGCGATCTCGCCATCGCTCGCGTTCTGTATGGCCGCAGCGTCGTTCATCTCGTCCGTCTTTTCCATCGCCTGTTCAGCCTGGGAACCATAGGGCAGGGAGGTCTCCTCCGCCGTGCCGGGCATCCCGCTTTCACTGGCATTCCGTTTCATCTTGCACCCGGCCATGGTCATGTCCGCCCGCCCGGCCCGGCATAGCGCAACGCCAGGCATGTCAGATCATCCGATTGCGGGGCGGTGTTGCTGAAGGCGCCCACATCGTCCACCACGCGCTGGGCCAGCGCCTCGATGGCAAGGGAATGGCTGCCCTGCAGGGCAGATTCCAGCCGGGCCTCGCCATATTCCTCGTTGGCAGGGTCGAAGGCTTCCGTCACGCCATCGGTGAACAGGAACAGCGAGTCGCCCGGCCGCAGGGTCACGCTTTTTTCCGCGAAGGGCATCTCGTCGAGGATGCCGAGCGCCATGCCGCCGGTGGTCTCCAGCGCCGTGACGGTACCGTCCGCGCCGATCAGATAGGGCGGGTTATGCCCGCCATTGGCAAAGCGGAACTCGCCGGTGCGGGCATTGAGGATGCCGTAGAACACGGTAACGAACAGCTCCAGCGGGTTCTCCTGGCATACCAGATCGTTGGCGCGGGCAAGGCAGTCGCCCGGACCGTCCGCCTTCTGCGCCACGCTCTGGATCACCGTGCGCGACACTGCCATGAAGAAGGCCGCCGGCACGCCCTTGCCGGACACGTCGGCCATGACCACGGCGATGCGGTCCTCGTCCAGCATGAAGTAATCGTAGAAATCGCCGCCGACATGGCGCGCCGCCTTCATCATCGCGTACCCGGTGAAGCGCGGGTCCTGCGGGAAGGCGGCCGGCAGGATGGCGGTCTGCATGTTCTGGGCGAGCAGCAACTCCTGCTCGATCTGCGCGTTGGCGGCTTCCAGCTGTTCATTCTTCTGCTGCAGCTGCAGGGTGCGTTCCTTCACCAGCGCATCCAGTTCCTCCTGGCGGGCGAAGACCTGCTTGGCCATCTCCTCGAACACGCGGGCGAGGTTGCCGAACTCGTCGCTGCGGCCGGCGACCTGCTGAAGCTGGCCCCGGACATAACGCTGCTGCTCGACCGCGTGGGCCGCCTCGCCGATGCTGGTGAGCGGGCGGGTCAGCCGGTGCGAGAACCAGGTCGCCGTGATCAGGCTGGCGGCCAGCACCAGCCCGGCGACGATGGCGGTATAGATCAGGCTGGACTGCATCAGCTTCTGCAGCCCGTCGGTCGGCAGGCGCAGCAGCGTGGCGCCAATCGGGCCGCCATCGGGACCGGGGATCGGCGTCACCACCACCATGTCGCGCCCGGCCAGCCAGCTTGCCGTGCTGCCGGTGCGGATGCTGTCGTCCAGCGCTTCTTGCTCCCGGCTGTCTGGCGGCTGGTTCAACTCGTCACCGAACACCGTGCCCTGGGCGAGCGGCTGGAACTGATAGTCGAACACCCAGATCGCGTTCACGCGGCCGCTGTCCAGCAGGCTTCGCACCACCTGCACGAGGCCGATCCTGTCCACGATGCCGCCGATAAAGTCGAAATCATAGCCGACCAGCGCCGCGCCCGGTGCGCTGACGCCGCGCACACCGGCATATTTGAAGCGCTTTCCGTCGAGATCGCGGTCGATGCCAGGGCCGGTGACGGAGAATTTCTCGCCCGACAGCAGATGCCAGAAGCGCGACAGGACCGGGCTGCGTTCCGGGTCGGGGAAGATTTGCAGGCCGACATCCGGCAGGCTGCCATAGGTCGAAGTGCCGGCTTCGTTGAAACCCCAGATTTCCGTGATCGCGCTGCGCGCCGTGATCTCCATCAGCCGGGCATTGACCGCCTCGGTGGAGAGGCCGGCCTGCTCCGCGATGTCGAACAGATGCGCTGTCAGCAGCGCCTCGGACACCATCTGCCGGCCGATCACCTGCTCGATTTCCGCCGGCACCGTGTTGGCGACGGAGGCCGCCTGCGCCAGCACGCGGGCGATGCGGGTGCCATCGGATTCCGCCTGCAGCAGGATCGCGTTGCGCGCCTGCCAGCCGAGCGAGACCGCCAGCCCTAGGATGGCGGCGCTCAGCAACCCGACGATCAGCAGCAGGAGGCGGAGTTTCAGCGACATGGTGAGGGAATGCCCCGAACGACGGAAAGGGGGCCGGCGGTGCGCGGCCCGGTCGAAGGCATCACAGCTTACCTGTTACCGGCCAAGGCGGCGCCGCTGTCCGGATAGATGGTGAAGATCGCGAGAAAGCCACTGATCTCGAAGACCTTGGCGATATTATCGTTCAGCGCGCACAGGCTGAGACGACCCTTGCCGGCCTTCACCCGCTTGGCCGCCATCAGCATGACGCGCAAGCCGGCGCTGGAGATGAATTCGAGCCCGCCGAAATCGATCACGATGTCGTTCCGGCCGCCTTCGATGCGTCCGATGATGTGCCGCTCGAACTCCGGCGCTGTCGTGCTGTCCAGCCTGCCGGACAAGATGACGACCAGCGTATCGCCGTGATCGCTTTCCTTGATCTCCATAGCCCTCTACCGATTGCCTGCTGTTGGATGCATCCGGTTGGGCCACTGGATACCCAGCGGCTTGCCCGGCGATGCTGACATTGAGGCTAACATATCCGGCTCAATTGGCGGAACCGACATTGACGCCATCCGTGAAGGAGATCATCGCGGAAAAGTTCGATGGCATGGGCGTGCCTGTCAGCGGCCCGGTGCCGCCGACCACGGCATCCAGCGCCTCGTCTTCGAGTTCGCCAGCGGCGTCCGGCGCGGCAGATGTCACGATGGGAACATAGACGAGATTGCCGTCCGAGCGCCCCAGCACCTCGGCGACATTGTCCGCCGCTGTTTCGACACAGACGAAGCGGATGCCGGCCGGCACCGTGATCCCGACAGCCTGCAACAGGGCCACCGGCTCGGTCTGCAGCCTGTCGCGGAAATGGGCGTCTGTCGTGGCAAGCCGCACAATCTGCTGCCAGACCGTGTCCTTCAGGCGTTCCGCGGGAGACAGGGGTTTATCGATCATGGGGTCAAAGACGGTCTGTGGCAGAAGGGATGATCTGGACGAGGGGCTTTTCGAAATCGGCCGTGATCGCTTCAAGCAGGGCAAGCTTGTCCGCGATATGCGGTTCGGCACTGTCACGGTGCAGGCTACGCGCCTTTGCCTGCAGGCCATAGACCCGCTGCATTCCCTGCTCATAAAGGCCGCTGGCTTTCGCCTGTCCCCCTTGGCGGGCAAGCCCGCGCAGCAGCCGCAAGGTCATGCCGGCATGTGTCGAGAAGATGCGGAACGTGTCCTTGCTCACCTTCGGCGTGTCGAGGGCGCGCTCCAGAGCGCGCAGATAGTAGGACAGCAGCGCATCCAGATCAGCGAGGTTAGCCGTCGCGATCTGTTCGCCAAGCGACAGGATGAAGGGGTGTGCCGCGCCCTTGGCCTCTTCCTCCCTGGTCGATTCCAGCACGCCCAGCATGGCGACGACCAGATCCTCGACATAGAGCAGCACGGCTGAGACGTCGAAATGGCGCACAATGTCGCCATCGGCCAGGAAACCCTGAAGGGTGCGGCTGACCGAGCGCACGATGCTGCGGGCCAGGCGGGCGGAGGCATTCTGCAATTCCGACACCTTCTGGCGTTGGCCGAAGCCTTCCAGCAGCCAGACATGGGCATCGAGTTGCAGGATCAGGGCACCGGCCTGCGGCATTTCCGCGTAATCCGCCTTGTCCAGCCGCCGGATGAAGGCCTCGGTCTGCCGCTGTATGTCACCATAGAGCCGGTCGGCGAGTTGCTGGCGGAAGCGCTGTATCTCGAACCCGACCCCCGACCGCGTCTCCCAGGCGACAAGCGCGTTCAGCAGTTCGACCAGGTCGAGCAAATTCGCCTGTCCCGCCGTTGCGCTATAGGACGGCAATTTCAGCTCGATGACCGGCAGGATTCTGGTGGTCAGCAGCCTGTGAAAGCCCTGCGCATTATCCTCGACACCGACGACGCCCGACACCTTGTTCATCGCCCGGGTCGTGTTGCAGATGTGGGCATGTTCCTGCAGTTCGGCGATCAGGCCGGGCATATCGCCGGCGTCCCCGTCCCGCAGGAACGCTGAGAGCGTTTCGGTCAGGCTATCGTTCAGGGCTGCCAATCTTCGGGGCCTTGCCGACAGTTCCGCCATCTGAACGCCATATGCTGCATGGTCATGCTATCGGCGCGGATATCAGGAAGTGATCCTCGGCCAGCGCGGCCGCCGCGACCCCGACAAGAGTGACGTGGTTCCCACTGCCCAAGTCAAGCACCGCGTTGCCGGCAATATCCGAGGCGACGAGCGCCAGCAGGTCCGCCGCGGTGGAGATATTCGTGCCGTTGATGCCCTGGCTGACCTCGATACGGTCGCGGCCGATCCCGAAATCCATGATCGTGTCGATGCCGCTGCCGTCGGCGAAGGCGAAGATGTTCTCGCCGAGGCCGCCATGCATCACATCGTTGCCGCCACCACCGTCCAGACGGTCGTGCCCCTTGCCGCCGCGCAACGTGTCATCCCCAAGTCCGCCGACCAGCGTGTCGGCATTCTTGTTGCCTTCCAGCAGGTCGGCCCCGGCGCCACCGGTCAGCGCATCGTGGCCGTGTGCGCCGGCCAGGATGGTGCCGATATCGCTGGCGGTCAGGCTGTCATTGCCGCCACCCGCCAGGATTTCCGTGACGATGCTGCCCGCAACGAGGGTGAAGTCCGCCCCCGCAATGCTGCCCAGCATGCCGGGCGAGAGGTCGATGACGACATCGCCGCTGACCGCCGCCGCGTTGATCTTCGCCGGTCCGTCGGTCTGCAGGCTCTGGCGGCCCGCCTGTTCCGCTGCCAGATCGGCATAGCGGTCAGTATAGTAGAACGTCTGGACATCCTCTTCCGGGCGGCCATAGAGCAGCAGGGTCAGGTCCTCCAGGACACCGAAACCGGCCGCGCCGGCATCGGTGACAGTCACCGTCCAGGCGCCGTCCGCCAGCTCGCCACGCGGGGCGTTGCTGGCGAAGATGAACTGCAATTCGTCCTCGCCCTCGAAACCGGAAGCACTGACCGGAATATCCAGACCGGCATTGATGTCCGGCGTCACACCGGGCCGGTTCATCAGGACGCTCTCCGTGCCGTCCGGCGACAGCAGCGTGACTGTCAGATCGCCCCACCAGCTGTGGTCCAGCCCGACCGCCAGTTCCACCCATTCGACGGTGAAATCGGCCTCCACCTCGAAGCTGTAGCTGAGCGGCACGCCGGTGTTGGGGATGGCGGTGTCGATGTCCAGCGCCTCGACGACTTCGATCTGTTCGTTGTAGCGGGTGCGCTGGTCGGTCCAGCTTTCGGCCAGCCGCACGGCGGCCAGCGCATCGACGAAGCCGAAGCCGTAATCATGGCTGAACTCCAGGCCGCCGCCATTCCAGTAGGTGGCGCCATTGGTCTGCCAGTCATACAGCTCGTACGCGCCTTCCTGCCAGTTCGCGCGGGCAGTCAGTGCCAGGATTTCCTGCACGTCGCGATAGCCCAGCAACGGGTTCGCCTCCAGCATCAGCGCGACCACGCCGGTCACCATCGGCGCCGCGGCGGAGGTGCCGTTCATCTGGTCGGAATAGTCCGGGCTATCGATTTCGGCATTGTTGCTACCGGAATAGCCGAGGCCGGCCAGCAGGTCGGTGGTAACCGACTTGAAGCCGTCATCGCCGGGATTGCGGTCCACCGGGGCAGTGACGACCAGCGAGGCGCCGGGATTGCTGTAATAGAGGATATCGCCTTCGGCGGAGCCGGCGGCGACATTGATGGTGTAGCGCAGATTGCCGAGATCGCCATAGGTCGTCATGTTGCCGTCGGTACGCTCGTTGCCGCCGGCGACGACATGGACGGTGCCGAGGCCATCCCGCCCCAGCAGGGCCGCCCGGTCCATCGATGCGAGATTGGCGAAATTCTCGAATTCGGTGAAGTTGGAGATGAAGGGTGTGTCCGGCCCATAGCTGTGGTTGATCACATCGTACAGCGCCATCTGGTAGTTCAGGGCGGTCAGTTCGGTGGCGTCGCCCGCCTCATTATCCGACTCATAGCTGTCGGACAGGATCAGGTTCACCGCGCCGAAGGTGGCGTCATAAGCGACACCGACCACCCCGAACCCGTTGTTCGCGGCCAGGATCAGCCCGGCAACAGCCGTGCCGTGCCCATCCTGCGTGACAAAGCGGCCATCGACCGGATCGGGTTCGTGCGGTCCGAAAACCGTTGTCGGCTGCAAGGCAGGGTCGAAGTTCGCCGACAGGTCCGGATGGCCGACCTGAACGCCGGAATCGTAAATCCCGACAATCACCCCCTTGCCGGTGTAGTCCTGCCAGACCGGCACGACATTCAGGTCAACGCCAACTCTGGCGCCATCTTGGCCGGTATTGATGAGGTGCCACTGGTAGGGGAAGTAGGTGTCGGTCGGGAGCATGGGAATAAGGTCCTGTGTTCCGGTTTTCGGCATGGCTCAGCCTTCACTGTCCTCCATGCCGTTGCGGCCGACCTGACATTCCGTCCCGGAACGATGCCCATTCCGTCCCGAACGGCCCGGATCCCCGAGCGGGCGGGTTGCTCCGAATACGGCAATATGCCAAGCTTTTTATCAATTAGAAGATTTGCAAATAAAACGGGGGAGAAGGTCGATGGGGGAATTGCTGCCGCATTCCTATTTCTCGACCGACCGGCTGGAAGGGGCGGAGAAGTTTCAGGTCTGGCGGGACAGTGTTTCGGTTCTCTACCAGGCCGACCTGACCTCGCCTGATCAGGAAAACGGCTTTCATGCGCTGACTGACGGCTATCTGTTCGGCGGCCTGTCGCAGATCCGCTGCAAGGCGAGCCGGCAGCATTTCAAGCGCGACCGCATGCGGATCGACCGCGACGGCATCGATCATTACATGATCCAGCTGTTCACGCGCGGCCGCTGCCATGCCCGCACACCGCAGGGCGACGTGATCATGGAGGCCGGCGATATCTGCGTGTTCGACAATGCGCAGACGCTGGACACCACCAATGAGGATTTCGACCTGCTGGCCCTGTTCGTGCCGCGCTCGCTGCTGGCGCCGCACATCAAGGACCCCGACCATCGCCATTATCAGTGCGTCCGGGGAGACGATCCGTTCGCGCGGCTGCTGCGCACCCATATGCTGGAACTGCAGAAGCAGGCGCCCCGGCTGACAACGGAGCAGGGCGGGCTCATCGTCTCGCCGACGATGAATCTCGTCGCCGCGACGCTGAACGGAAACCCGCACGAGAATGAAGGCGGCGAACAGGCGATCCGCATGGCAATCGTCACCACGCTGAAACGCTATATCGAGGAAAATATCGAGGACCCGGCCCTGTCGCCGGAGAGCGTTGCGGAGGTCTTCGGTGTCTCCCGCAGCCGGCTGTACAAGCTTTTCCAGTATTATGACGGTGTCGCTTCCTATATCCGCGACCGCCGGCTGGCGCACGCGCTGACGCTGCTCACCGATCCCGCGCAGCAGCAGCGCAAGATCATCGACATTGCGCTCTCGGTCGGGTTCAGCGGCGAGTCCTCCTTCATCCGCGCCTTTCGCCGGCGCTATGGCTTCACCCCGTCAGAGGCTCGCCAGGCCGGCGTGCTGCATGCTGCGCGGGAGGGCGCTGCCCCGGCCGGCGAGCCGGATATCTTCGGCGACCGGGAGTGGGAGGGCTGGATTCGTACCCTCTGACCGGCCCCGTTTCCGGCCCATCACGAGGAGCTGGACTTCGCTCCCGTATCGAAACTACTGTAATTATTAGTTTAATCACGGGCGTCAGGGGCTAGGGGACAGCATGGAAGCAGCCTGGATCATTGCGACCATTCTAGGCGGCTTGGGACTGTTCTTCGCTGGCAGCGACATGCTGACCGGCAATCTGCGCAGCCTCGCCAACCGCCGCATACAGCAGGAAATCGCGCGGGTCGCTTCCTCGATCCCGGCGGGGCTGATGTGGGGTGCCATCCTGGGCGCGATCACCCAGAGCACGCAGATCGTCACCTTCATTCTGGTCGGGCTGCTGATGGCGCGGATGATCGATGCGCGCCGCGCCCTGCCGATGATCGTCGGCGCCAATGTGGGCGCCTCGGTCATTATCTTTGTCGTCACGCTGGATATCGAGATCGTGGTGCTGATGGCGCTGGGCGGCAGCGGCATCCTGATGACCATGCAGCGTTTCCAGAACTGGCAGGCGGTGCTGCGTGCCGTCTTCGGCCTGTGCCTGCTCTATTACGGGCTGGTGCTGCTGAAGATGGGGGCGGCACCGATCGCCGAGGAGCCCTTCTTCAAGGAGATGATGGCGGGGGCCGGGGGCTCGCCCATGGCGGCGCTGGCCATCGGTGCGGTCCTGACTCTGATCAGCCAGTCTTCCGTTAGCGTCTCGCTGCTGGCCATTGCCTTCGCGGCAAGCGGTCTGCTGAGCTTCGAGCAGACCGTCATGGTTGCCTACGGCACGAACCTGGGCAGTTCCATTGCCACCTGGCTGCTGTCCGGGCAGATCAGGGGAACCGCGCGCCAGGTCGCGATGTATCAGTTTTCCTTCAATATTGTCGGCTGCATCGTGCTGGTACCGTTGTTCTATACGGAAACCCTTTTCGGGTTTCCGCCGCTCATGGCGGCGGTGCAGTCATTGTCCGACGATGTCGGCCAGCAGATCGCCTTCGCCTATCTGTTCTTCAACATGATTGCCGGATTTGTGCTGCTGCCGCTGATCGGACCGTCGGAAAGGCTGCTCGCCCGGCTTTATCCGCCGACCGAACAGGAGGATGAATCGCGCCTCGCCTATCTCAGCGATCATGTGGCCGGCAACCCGGAGATCGCGTTGATCATGGCGGAGAAGGAGCAGTTGCGCCTGTTGCAGCGGCTGCCGCGCTATATCGACGTGCCGCGCCTGCCAGAGTCCAGCCAGCGTGCCAGAAAGATGGCGGCGTTGCGCGAGGCCTTCCGGTCAGTGCACAGGCAGGCGGGCATCTATATCGATGATCTGGCGGACGACCGGCTGGTCGCGGAGAATCACGAGCGGGTCTATCGCATCGTGGACCGGCACAGCCGGTTGGAGACGCTGGAAGCCGCGCTGGCGGAGTTTGCCGAGGCCGCCCCGCTGCTGCAGGGCAGCGCCGCGCTGGAGGATATCCGCATCGCCCTGATCGAAGGGCTGGATGCCGTGCTGCTGTCCTTCGTCGAGGCGATGGAAAGCGGCGATCCCGAGGATATGGCGCTGATCCAGCGGATCACCGGGGATCGCGGCGAGCTGATGGAAGGGGTACGCCGGCAGTTCCTCAGCGACGAGACGGTTTCGCTTGGCCGGGAGGAAAAGCTGGGGCTGTTGCAGCTGACTGGCCTGTTCGAGCGGCTGATCTGGATGCTGCGGGAGATGACGCAGAAGGCACCTCTGGCCATAACCCAAGAGGAAAGCTGAGACACCGGCATGGCTGCCGCGCTTTTCGTGCAGCCTGATGCACGGGTTTCGGCTGGTCCTCGCCTGCTCAGCCGTTAGGATGGCCTTCCATCCTTTGGCGATCCATCGACGGACAGGCAGGACGAGATGACCAATTCAGGCTGGCGCGGCCGCGCCGGAACGCTCTTCCAGTGCGAAAAGACGCCGGTAACGGCTTCGCGCGGCATGGCGGTGACGAACCATCCGCTGGCCTCCGCCGCCTCGGCCGAGATGTTCGCGATGGGCGGCAACGCCATCGATGCCGCGATCTCCGCCCTGTTCACCCTGACCGTGGTGGAGCCGATGATGGTCGGCATCTTCGGCGGCGGCACAGCGGTGCTGCATCTGGCCGATGGGCGCGAGACGGTGATCGACGGCCTCGCCACAGCGCCGATGGCGGCAAAGCCCGACAGCTTCAAGCCGATCTCCGATGTCTGGCCGGACTACATGGAATCGGAAGGGCGCCGCAACCGCGTCGGCCCGGCTTCGGTCGCCGTGCCAGGGAACCTCAAGGCCTGGTGCGAGACGCTGGAACGCTTCGGCACTCTGCCGCTGGAAACCGTCATGGAGCCGGCCATCCGCCATGCCGCGCGCGGTTTCCGGGTGACCAATTACCTGGCCTCCTGCATCGAGGAGATTTCCGACGATCTGAAGCTCGACCCGGCGATTGCCGCTGTCTTCCTGCCCGGCGGCCAGCCGCTGGAAGAGGGTGCGCTGCTGGTGCAGGCGGATTACGCCCAGACCCTGCGGGAAATCGCGGAGAAGGGACCGGATCACCTTTACGGCGGCGATCTGGGCAAGCGGATCGCCGACTATCTGCAGCAGGCCGGCTCCTACGTCGCGCTGGAGGATCTGGCGAATTACCGCACGGTCGAGCGCCAGCCGGTGCGCGGTATCTATCGCGGGGTGGAGATTGTCGGTCCGCCGCCGCCCTGTTCCGGTGGTGTGCATATCGTGCAGATGCTGAACCTGCTGGAGGCTTATGACATCGCCGGCATGGGCTTCGGCACCACGGAGACGCTGCATCTGATGGCCGAGGCGCTGAAGATCGCGGCGGCTGACCGGCGCGCCACCACCGCCGACCCGGCCTTCGTCGATGTGCCTGTGGAACGGCTGATCTCCAAGGACTATGCCGATGAACGCCGGCCGGAAATCAGGACAGACCGGGCCAGCGCCTTCGAGGCGAAGATCCTGAATGTCGAATCGGCCAACACCACGCACCTGACCGTGGCCGACGCGGCGGGCAACATCGTCACCTCGCCCCAGACCATCAACAGCCTGTTCGGCGCGCGCATCATGATCCCGGGCACCGGCATTATCCCGACCAACTACATGTATCTGTTCGATCCGCATCCGGGCAACGCGCTGTCCTTGCTGCCGGGCAAGCGCATCACCAGCGGCATCTCGGCGACCATCGGCAAGCGTGACGGCAAGCCGATCTTTGCCGTGGGCCTGCCGGGTGCGCACCGCATCCCGTCCGCCGTGTTCCAGTTCATCCTGAACCGGGTCGATCACGGCATGAGCCTGCAGGAGGCGGTGGAAGCGCCGCGCCTCTTCACGCAAGGGCAGGAGGTCGAGATCGAGACTGCGGTGCCACAGGATGTACGCGAGCGTTTCGCGGCGCTGGGCCATACGGTGATCGCCACCGACCATGTGGCCGGCGGCATGGGTGCCATCGCCTTCAACGCGGATGGCACGATGGAAGGGGCGTCCTGCTGGCGCGCCGACGGCGTGCCGATGGGCGTGGGCGGCGGCCTTGCCCGCCGCGGCACCTCCTTCTGGCCCGATCCGAGGCGGGGACGGAAATATTAGGGGATGGCTGAGGTAGCCTGCACCTGACACAGCATGGACATCAGAGATCGTGTCCTTAAGGTCAGTCCCGGCATCATGCAGCTTTATTTACGGTTATTTGAAAGTGGATGATTTTTATTAATTATAATGAATAATCGATATGGACGGCGGCATGGTCTTATCGGAAGATAACAGCCGCCATCATCCGGCGCCCTTCGCGCAGGACCGGCCGTTGTTCGCATGCAGAGCAGGGGAGTTGGGTCGATGCGGGAAGAGAATTTCGAGAGCCTCGGCGGTGTCCGGATTCACATGCGCTCCTGGATGCCCGAGGGGCAGCCAAGGGCGATGGTCGTCATCTGCCACGGCGTGAACTCGCATGGCGGGCAGCATGCCTGGACAGCCGGGCAGCTTGCGGCCCGCGGCCTGGCCGTCTTCGCGATCGACCTGCGCGGACGCGGCGCATCCGCGGGCAGCCGGTTCTACATTGACGATATTGCGGAATATGTGGCCGATCTGCGTGGGCTTGTCACGATTGCCAGGGAACGGCTTCCCGGCCTTCCTGTCTTCCTGCTCGGCCACAGTGCCGGCGGTGTCGTGTCCTGTACCTATGCGCTGGATCACCAGGATGAGATCGCCGGGCTGATTTGCGAAAGCTTCGCTTTTCAGGTGCCTGCCCCGGGCTTCGTCCTGTCGGCGATCAAGGGGCTCAGCCGCCTTGCCCCGAATCTGGGCGTGCTGAAGCTGAAGATGAAGGATTTCACGCGCGATCCTGTAGCGCTCGCAGCGCTGGAGGCCGATCAGCTGACAAAGGGGGAGACGCAGCCCGCTGCCACCGTCGCTGCCCTTGTCCGCGCCAATGACCGGCTACGTGTCTCGTTCGGCCAGATTACCCTGCCGGTGCTGATCCTGCACGGGACGGCGGACAAGGCGACGCTCTATTCGGGCAGCAAATATTTCCATGAGCATGCCGGCTCAGCTGACAAAACGATCAAGCTCTATGAAGGTCATTTCCATGACCTTCTGAACGATACCGGCAAGGAGAAGGTGCTGGCGGATATCCTTGGCTGGATCGAGGCGCGCCTGCCCTCCTGAAACTGTCGGCACGGGCGGGCGGTGGTTATTTTTGGCCTCGACGGTTCACCCGTCTGGACAAGCCGGGCCGGATAACGTGTGATTTCCCCATCACGATGGAGGTGGGGGACATGCAGGACCGCGATGCCGATGAGAAGCTGATTGCCGGGGCGCTGGGGACAGCACCCTATCCGCGCGACCTGAAGGGCTATGGACCGACGCCGCCCGATCCGCGCTGGCCCAATGGCGCGAAGATCGCGCTCAGCTTCGTGGTGAATTTCGAGGAAGGCGGCGAGCGCAGCATCCTGCATGGCGATGCCACATCGGAGGTCTTCCTGCATGAGGTGCCGGGCGGCATCCCGCGCGAGGGGCTGCGCGACGAGCAGGTCGAGTCGGTCTATGATTACGGCATGCGCGCCGGCCTGTGGCGGCTGATGCGGCTGTTTGGCGAGAGGAATATCCCCTTCACCTCCTGGGCGGTCGGCATGGCCGTGGCGCGCTATCCCGAGGCGGTGCGGGCGATGCATGAGGCCGGGCACGAGATCGCGAGCCATGGCTGGCGCTGGATCGACTATAGCGGCATGCCCATCGAGACTGAGCGCGAGCACATGCGCCTCGCCATCGCCGCCATCCGGCAGGCGACCGGCGAGCGGCCGTTGGGCTGGTACACCGGAAGGCTGTCCTCCAACACCCGCCGGCTGGTGTCCGAGGAGGGCGGCTTTCTCTACAGCTCCGACGCCTATGACGACGACCTGCCGCACTGGTCAGTCGAGGCCGGCAAGCCGCAGCTCATCATCCCCTACACCATCGACAATAACGACATGAAGTTCGGCCAGGTGCATGGCTTCGCGACCGGCACGGATTTCTTCGACTATCTGAAGGATGCCTTCGACGTGCTGTACCGCGAAGGGGCCGAGGGCGCGCCGAAGATGATGAGCATCGGCCTGCATCTGCGGCTGGTTGGCCGGCCGGGCCGGGCGTCGTCGCTGGCGCGCTTCATGGATTACGTGAAGCAGCACGATGGCGTCTGGTGCGCCCGCCGCATCGACATCGCCCGCCACTGGATGGCGACGCACCCTTATAAGGGTTAGCCGGCCTATAAGGCTTAGCCGGCCACCATCACCGGCTGCGCCAGTGGGTGGAATTCGTCGTTCCGGCCATCCTCGGCGCACCACATGATGATGGCAAAACGGCCGGGCCGGTCGAGCGCGACCATGCCGTGATGCCAGGTGCCGGGCGCATAGACCAGCGCCTGCCCGGCGCTGCCGATGAAGGCCTGCGCCTGGCCCATCTCCGGCCCATTGCTGCCCGATGGGGCGACGATGACCAGAAACCGCGCCACATCCAGCGCCAGGAAAGCCTGGGAGGAGAGTGGGTGGTGCTCCATCAGCCGCGCCTCGAAGGGCAGGGGGCTGGCGGCGGTATGAGTGAGCGAGAAATCGAGGTCGGCGGCCTCACGGCGGTTTTCGATCAGGCTGCCCAGAAAGGCCCGGCCTGGCTGCTCGGGTGCCGCGACGACCCGCCCGAAGGGCGCGAACCCTTCCGGCGTTAGGGGAGAGGCTTTCAGATGTGGGGCAGAAAGGGAGGCGGTTGAAGGCGTCACGTCCCTCCCTCTCGTCCGGTTTGGGTCAGTCCTGCTTTCCTTATACGCAGGCACAGAAGGCCGTGTCGATATCGGCGTCAGGGAAGCGCATGAGAACTGGCGGTCAGAAATACCGGCGTTCGTAGAACGGGCCGGCACCGCTGCGTTTTCCCGCGCAGCGATGCCGGATTTTGGCTGTTACCAGTGATAGGAAACCGTTGCCATCACCGTGCGGGCGTCGCCGTAGAAACAGCCATAGGTGCAGGCGGCGATGTATTTCTCATCGGTGAGATTGATCACGTTCAGCGCAAGTTCCCACTGTCCCAGCTCGTAGCCGACCATGGCGTCATAGACGGTATAGCTGGGTGCGGTATAGGTATCCGCCAGATTGACCGTATCGCCCACATAGCGCAGGCCGGCCCCCAGCGTCAGGCCGCGCAGCAACGGTTCCTGTACCGCATATTCGCCCCACAGCGAGGCCATGTGCTGCGGCGTGTTGGTTGGCCGGTTGCCAAGGTCGGTGCCATTGGTCTTGGTCACCTCGGCGTCGGTATAGGTATAGCTGGCCAGCAGGTTCAGCCCCTTGGCGAGATTCAGTTTCGCCTCCACCTCGAAGCCGCGTGACTGGATTTCGCCAGTCTGCACGCTGAAGCCGGGATTGGCAGGATCGCTGGTCACCACATTCTGCCGCGTCAGCTCATACACCGCGACAGTCACCGAGGAATCGCGGCCAGGCGGCTGGTATTTCACGCCGGCCTCATATTGCTGACCGGTGGTCGGCACGAAGGAGGAGCCGTTGGCCTGCACGCCGGCCTGAGGCTGGAAGGATTCCGAATAGCTGACATAGGGCGCCAGGCCCGTTTCCGACAGGTAAACCAGCCCGACCCGGCCGGTGAAAGCGTCCTGGCTGTTGCTGGTCCGGGCGCCGTTCAGCCGGTTGAGGCTTTCATCCTCGACCCAATCCTGCCGGCCGCCCAGCAGCAACACCCATTTCTCGTCGAACTTGATCTGGTCCTGCAGGTACACACCGACCTGATCGTAGCTCTGATCGACGCTGGTCACGGGGCTGGCCGAGCGCGTGACGGGCGCGCCATAAACCGGCGCATAGAGGTCGAGCGGTGCGACCGTACCACTATACTGCACCCGCTCGAAGGTGCCCCTGGTGTAGTCCAGCCCTGCCAGGACCTTATGCGCCAGCGGGCCGGTCTGGACGTCCCACAGCATCTGGTTGTCCACCGCAAACATGCTGGAATCGTCCACCCGTTCATAGGCGCTGCGATTGATTACGCGCTGGCCGGGCTGCCAGCTGCCGAAGCCGACATCTTTGTATTCGTTCTTGAAGTCCGAATAGCGCAAATTCTGCCTGAACTGCAGATCGTCGGCGAAACGGTGCTCGAACTCGTAACCGGCGGAATAGACCGTGCGGTCCCATTTATTGTAGTCCGGCTCGCCCAGGAAACGGTCGCGGGCGATCTCTCCATTCGGGTTCGGCAGTACCGTTCCCTCGGCCGGGAAGCCGTAATAGTAGGCGGTCTCCGTCTTGGTGTAGCTGGTCAGCAGCGTCAGCGAGGTGTCGTCGGTCGGCTTCAAGGTCAGCGACGGCGCGATGAAGGCCTTGTCGTCTGGGATATGGTCTACCATCGTGTCGCTGTCACGGGCCAGCGCGGTCAGGCGGTAGGTGAATTTACCCTCCGCATCCAGCTTGCCGGCATGGTCGGTGGTAACCTGCTTGCGCTCGAAATTCCCGGCCTGGAACTGCACTTCATGAAGCGCGTCTTCGGTCGGACGCTTGCTGCCCATGTTGATCACGCCGCCGGGGCCGGCCTGGCCGTACAGTACCGAGGCCGGACCGCGAAGCACCTCGATACGCTCCAGCGCATAGGGCTCGGCACTGGTCGAATAGATATTCGGCTGGCCGCGCAACCCGTCCATATAAAAGGATTCGTGATTCACCTGAAAGCCGCGCATGTAGAAACCGTCGTCAGTACGGTTGAAGCCTTGCCCCTTCAGCAAACCCGGTGTGTAGCGCAGGGCTTCGCCGACAGTCTGCGGCTTCAGCCGGTCGATCTGCTCGGACCCGACGACGGAGATGGATTGCGGTGTCTCGATCAGCGGCGTGTCGGTCTTGGTGCCGGCCGTGCTGTGCGTCGCCACATAGCCATCGAACGCCCCCTTTCCGGTCTCGACGACACGCTTTCCCTCCACGGTCACCGGGTCGAGTGTCATCGCGTCACCGGCGGCGATGCGTTCCAGAACGACCGTTCGGGCATCGGTGAAGCGCCAGGAAACGCCGCGCCCCGATAGCAGCAGACGCAGTGCGTCTTCCGTGCGATAGCTGCCAGTGACCGGGTTGCCGGTCAAAGCCTGCAGTTCGTCCGTTTTGTAGGCCAGCTGCAGACCGGCCTGATCGGCGAACAAACGCAATGCAGCCGGCAGTGGCTGTGCGGGAATCTGGAAGCTGCGTATTTCCTGTGCCTGCGCGGTCTGGGCGGCCTGCCCCTGTGCTATCGCTGGCGTCCCATGGGCCAGCACCACCAACGCAGTACCCATGAGAAGAAGATCGCGCCACCCCTGTTTCCCGCGGCCAATGCCGCCCCGCGCCTTACCGATCCGCATATCGTCGCCCCTTTTTCTTCGATACAGCCCACAATGCAAGTGCCAGTCATTCGCACTTGTTATGGCTATGACGGATGAGCGGACCGCTTACCCAAGCAGAAAATTCAGCGCAGGATGGTGAGGTAACGGGTGATGCGGAATACGCGCAGGCTCTGGGTTTCCGCCAGCGCGGCAATGGCGCCCTCCAGCGCATCGGTGGCGAATACGCCGCTGACCGGCCGCGCTGCCGGCAGCGTGCGGGCGATCACGATGGCCCCCGGCAGATACCGGTCCAGCTCTGCTACCGCCTCGTCGAAGGGAAGCCCGTCAAAGATGATCCGGCCGTCACGCCAGGCAGCCACGTTCTCCGGCGCGATGGCGCGAGCCACCTTCGCTACCGTGCCAGTGCTGTAACGTGCCTGCCCGCCCGGCCCCAGCAGAATGCTGTCCGCCCCCTGCGCCGGGGCGGTGACGCTGACCTTGCCTTCAGTGACGGCAACCGCGACATGATCGCTGGCTTCCCGCACAGAGAAGGCGGTTCCGACGGCGCGCGCCGTGCCGTCCCGTGCCGCCACCATGAAGGGCCGTGTGGGATTGGGGGCGACCTCGAAAAAAGCCTCACCGCGCAGCAGCTCGATACGCCGTTCCGCCGCGCTGAAACGCACGGCAAGCGCAGTATCGGTGTTCAGATGCACGATGGAACCATCATCCAGGACCAGCCGCCGCTGCTCGCCTACCGCCGTGCTGGCATCGGCGCGCAAGGCGGTCAGCGGATCGGCGAACAGCGCCAGCGCCACCAGCGCGGCGGCGGCTATTCCGGCGGCCCAGCGCGTAAATTGTCGGCTGCGCGCTGGCTGTGGCACTGCGGCAAAATCCTGCCGCAGACCAGCCGCCATTTGCCAGGTCACCCGCGCTTCCTCGAAGGCGGCACGATGGGAGGCATCACGGTCGAGCCAGTCGCGCAGCGACGCCATCTCGGCCTGCGTCATCTCGCCGGAGGCAAGGCGCACGACCCAGCCATGCGCCGCGTCGGCGGTGCTGTCCGGTCTGGGGTCGGTAGGCTGAAAGCTCATGGTCGGCGCGTTCCTGGCTGGCGGCGATACTGCCCATTTGTAGCTATGACGTTTGGCAGGGCATTTCACCGTATGGGCGGGGGACAATTATGGAGTGCGGCCAGCGCGGGCCGCCGTCAGAATAGCCAGCACCTTGCGCATGTGATTCTCCACGGTGGTCTGCGAGACGCCCAGAAGGGCGGCGATCTCGCGCTGGGACTTTCCCTCAAACCGGTTCATCTCGAATATCCGGCGGCTGAGCGGTTGCAGGCCGGCGACGGCGCGGCGCATGGCCTGCACCTCGCGGCGCGCAGCCAGGGCACGTTCGGGCGTTGGCTGTTCCAGCCCGTCCCACAGCATTGCCTGTGCTTCAGCCAGCAATTCCGCGCGGCGGGAAACGCTGCGCAGATGATCGGTCGCCAGATTGGCGGCCATGCGGAACAGATAGGCTTTCTCGTGCCGCAACTCGCCAGTTGGTGGCTGGTCATGCAGCTTTACATAGAGATCCTGCGCCAGGTCGCGCGCCGTTGCTACGCAGTGCAGCCGTCGCGCCAGAAAGCGCACCAGTTCCCGCTCATGTGCGCGGTAGGCGACAAGAAGCGCAGGATTCTGCATTGCGACCTGAGGAAATACGGACATCGAACCGGTCATCCGGGACCATATCGACGGTGAGAATTAATCGCAAGTCTGGTTGGGGCCGGTCATCCTGCGGTTGGCGGCAAAATCAGCAGGACGGCGACGAGATGGGTGAAATTCCCATCCATCAAAGATATTCAATAAATTCAAATGTATGGAATAGATATTGGCGGAGGGGGAGGGATTCGAACCCTCGGTACGCTTGCACGCACAACGGTTTTCGAGACCGTCCCATTCAACCACTCTGGCACCCCTCCGAAGGATCGCCGTGGGACGAGCGGGTGATGTCTAACCATCCGGGGCGCGGATTGCAAGCCGCATCTGATGCTTTTATTGTTTCATCCGGTGCGGCGTGGCAGGCTGTTTTCCGGCTGACGCGGAGGGCTGCGTAAACCGTGTGGATACCAGCGATTCCGCCGTTGACATACGCAAGCCCATAGGTATAGTGCGCGCCTCTCCTGACGACCGCAATCGACGGGAGGCCTTTTCATACGCGCGCCAGTCAGGCCCGGCAAGGGATGGCGGGTGCGATGGAAAGCCACGCGGCGCGGTCTCGTCGGGTTTTGTTTTTTGATCGGATATCAGGCGGTTAGTCCCATGTTCGCAGTCATCAAGACCGGCGGTAAGCAGTATAAGGTCGCCAAGGACGATGTGATCGTCGTCGAGAAGCTGGCCGGTGAGGCCGGCGCCAAGGTTGCGCTCGACGAGGTGCTGCTGGTTGGCGGCGAGGGCGACGCCAAGGTTGGCGCCCCGATGGTCGCCGGCGCCAGCGTGGCCGCCGAGATCGTCGAGCAGACCCGTGGCGACAAGGTCATCATCTTCAAGAAGAAGCGTCGCAAGAACCACCGCCGCAAGAATGGTCATCGCCAGGACCTGACGGTTCTGCGCATCACCGATATCTCCGCTGGCGCCAAGAAGTAAGAGGAGCAGCAATCCATGGCACATAAGAAAGCAGGCGGTTCCTCGCGTAACGGGCGCGACTCCGCGGGCCGCCGTCTCGGCGTGAAGAAGTTCGGCGGCGAGCGCGTCATTCCGGGCAACATCCTGGTCCGTCAGCGCGGCACCAAGTTCCACCCCGGCGCCAATGTCGGCATCGGCAAGGACCACACGCTGTTCGCGCTGGTCGAGGGCGAGGTGAAGTTCGCGCAGAAGGCCAAGGGCCGTACCTTCGTTTCGATCCTCCCGCCGGTGGCTGCTGCAGAGTAAGCCCACCCCCGACGGGACTGAATATTTTTGCTGAAAGGGGAATGGGTGACCATTCCCCTTTTTGCCGTTCAAAGGCGTTAGCGCGATGAAGTTTCTCGACGAAGCCAAGATCTATCTGAAGAGCGGCAATGGCGGGCCGGGCTGCGTCAGCTTCCGGCGCGAGAAGTTCATCGAATTCGGCGGGCCGGACGGCGGCAATGGCGGCCGTGGTGGTGACCTGATCCTGGAAGCGGTGGAGGGGCTGAACACCCTGATCGATTATCGCTACCAGCAGCATTTCAAGGCCAAGAACGGCACGCACGGCATGGGCCGCAACCGCACTGGCGGGGATGGCGCGGATGTCGTCCTGAAGCTGCCGGTCGGCACCCAGGTGCTCGACGAGGACCGCGAGACGGTGATCGCTGACCTGACCGAGCCCGGCCAGCGCATCGTGCTGCTGAAGGGCGGTGATGGCGGCATGGGCAATGCCCATTACAAGACCTCCACCAACCAGGCACCGCGCAAATTCACCCCCGGCTATCCGGGGCAGGAGATGTGGGTCTGGCTGCGCCTGAAGCTGATCGCCGATGTCGGTCTGCTGGGGCTGCCCAATGCCGGCAAATCGACCTTCCTGTCCGCCGTCTCGGCGGCGCGGCCGAAGATCGCCGACTATCCCTTCACCACCCTGTGGCCGCAACTCGGCGTGGTCGAGCGCGACGGCGAGGCCTTCGTGGTGGCCGATATTCCCGGGCTGATCGAGGGCGCGCATGAAGGCGCCGGGCTGGGCACGCGCTTCCTGGGCCATGTCGAGCGCACCGGCGTGCTGCTGCATCTGATCGATGGCACGCAGGAAGACCCGGTGAAGGCCTATCGCACGATCCGCAAGGAGTTGAAGCTCTACGCGCAGGAGCTGGCGGAGAAGCGTGAGATCGTGGTGCTGAACAAGATCGATGCGATTCCGGCGGACGAGCTGAAGGAAAAGCTGAAGAAGCTGAAGCGCGCCGCCAAGACCGAGGTGATGGCAATCTCCGCCGTGACCGGCGAGGGCGTGACCGAGGTGATCCGCGCGCTGCGCCCCATCGTGAAGGAATACCGCGCCGCCGAGAAAAAGGCCGAGGCGCTGGAAAAGGGGGACGTGGAGGCGGTAAGCGCGGAATCAGGAGAATGGCGTCCGTGAGCGACTTGGCCGCCAGCGATTTCGTCGAGAGCGCCGCCGCCGGATCGCCCGCGCTGGCGACTGCGCGGCGGCTGGTGGTGAAGATCGGCTCCGCCCTGCTGGTGGACGAGAAGAGCGGCCGCATCCGGCAGGACTGGCTGGCGGCGCTGGCCGAGGATGTGGCGGCGCTGCGCGCACGCGGGGTCGAGGTTGTTCTCGTCTCCTCCGGTGCGATCTCGGTCGGCCGCCGCCATCTGGGCCTCACCGGCCGGGCGCTGGCGCTGGAGGAAAAGCAGGCAGCCGCCGCGACCGGCCAGATCAAGCTGGCACATGCCTATCAGGAAGCGCTCGCCCGGCACGACATCACCGTGGCGCAGGTGCTGGTGACGCTGGAGGATACCGAGGCGCGCCGCCGCCATCTGAATGCGCGCGCCACCATCGACGCACTGCTGCGGCTGGGCGCGGTGCCGGTCATCAACGAGAACGACACGGTGGCGACGGCGGAAATCCGCTTCGGCGACAATGACCGGCTGGCCGCCCGCGTGGCGCAGATGATTTCCGCCGATACGCTGGTGCTGCTGTCTGATATCGACGGGCTCTATACTGCCGATCCGCGCAGGGCGTCGGACGCCGCGCACATTCCGGTGGTGACCGAGGTGACGCCGGAGATTGAGGCGATGGGCGGGGCGGCGGCCACCGGCTATTCCTCGGGCGGCATGGTCACCAAGCTGGCAGCCGGCAAGATCGCGATTGGCGCCGGCTGCCGCATGGCTATTGCCCACGGCCACGCCGCGCATCCGCTGCGCCGGCTGGAGGAGGGTGGACGCTGCACCTGGTTCCTGCCGTCCGCCGGGCCGCGCACGGCGCGCAAGCGCTGGATCGGCGGCCATCTGAACACGACCGGCAGCGTTACCGTCGATGCGGGGGCTGCGCGCGCGCTGGCGCAGGGCAAGAGCCTGCTGCCCGCCGGCGTGATCGCGGTGGAGGGGGATTTCCAGCGCGGCGATCCGATTGCCGTGCTGGACATGGACGGGCGGGTCATCGGACGCGGCCTCTCGGCCTATAATGCCGGCGATGCGCGCCGGATAATGGGCCATAAAAGCCGTGAAATAGAGGCTGTACTTGGCTATCGTGGACGGGACGAGATCATCCATCGCGATGATCTGGTGCTCGCCTGAAGGCCCGGCAAGAGGGTCATGAGGAGGCCAGAGACACGGCCCCGAACGGCATGGTGGAGGACAAGGTGAGTGCGCTGAAAGAGACGCCGGCGGCGACCGACACAACCGCGCGCATCATGGACTGGATAGGCAATGCCGCCAAGGAAGCCGCGGCGCGGCTGGCGCAGGCCGATGGCGAGACCAAGAACCGCGCGCTGCGTGCCGCCGCGCAAGCTGTCCGCGACAGCAGCGCTGCCATCCTGGACGCCAACGAGCGCGACATGCAGGCCGCCGAAGCCAAGGGGCTGGTGCGCGCCATGCTCGACCGGCTGGCACTGACGCCGGAGCGCATCGAGGCCATCGCCAGGGGGCTGGAGGAGGTGGCGGCACTGCCCGACCCGGTGGGCCGTGTGCTGGCCGAGTGGGAGCGCCCGAACGGCCTGAAGATTGCCCGGCAGTCGGTGCCGCTGGGCGTCATCGGCATTATCTACGAATCGCGGCCGAACGTGACGGCGGATGCCGGCGGGCTGTGCCTGAAGGCCGGCAATGCGGCGATCCTGCGTGGCGGCTCCGAAAGCTTCCATTCCTCGACCGCCATCGTCGCCTGCCTGCAGGCCGGGCTGAAGGAGGCCGGGCTGCCGGAGACGGCGGTGCAGGCCATGCCCGGCACGGACCGCGAGCTGGTCGGCGCAATGCTGCGCGCCAATGCCTATATTGATGTGATCGTGCCGCGCGGCGGCCGTTCTCTGATCGAGCGGGTAATGAATGAGAGCCGGGTGCCGGTGATGGCGCATCTGGACGGCATCTGCCATGTCTATGTCGATGGTGCCGCCGATCCGAAGAAGGCGCGGCGCATCGCCCTCAACGCCAAGATGCGCCGGCCCGGCGTCTGCGGCGCCATGGAAACGCTGCTGATCGATGCGCAGGCAATGGCCGCCATGCTGCCCTCGATGCTGGACGATCTGATCACCGAGGGCTGCGAGGTGCGCGGCGACCCGGCGGTCTGCGGGCTGGACCCGCGCGTCGTGCCGGCGACGGAGGCCGACTGGTCCACCGAATATCTGGATGCCATCCTGTCGGTGAAGGTGGTGAACGGCGTCGAGGGCGCGATCCGCCACATCAACATGTACGGGTCGCACCATACCGACAGCATCGTGACCGAGGATGCGGCCACGGCGGAACGCTTCCTGGCCGCGGTGGACAGCGCCATCGTGCTGCACAACGCCTCCACCCAGTTCGCCGATGGCGGCGAATTCGGCATGGGGGCGGAGATCGGCATTTCCACCGGCAAGCTGCATGCGCGCGGACCGGTGGGGGCGGAACAGCTGACCAGCTACAAATACATCGTGCGTGGCGACGGCCAGATCCGGCCCTGATGCGCTTACGGACTTATTTCCTTGCGACATATCTGGCATAGGCAGGGCCGTCCGGCCCGGATCGGCCTGCCGGGGCCGATCGACCGGCGGCGGCAGGCGGTCGGGCTGATGGGCGGTTCCTTCAACCCGGCGCATGACGGGCACCGGCATCTGGCGCTGCTGGCGCTGCACCAGCTGGGCCTCGACGAGGTGTGGTGGCTGGTCGCGCCGCAGAACCCGCTGAAACCGAACGATGGCATGGCGCCTTTCGCCCAACGGCTGGCCGGCGCCAGGCAGGTGGCCCGCCATCCCCGGCTGAAGCCCAGCGATATCGAGGCGCGGCTGGGCACGCGCTACACCGCCGATACGCTGCGCGCCTTGCAGCGGCGGTTCCCGACCCGCCGCTTTGTGTGGATCATGGGGGCGGATTGCCTGGCGGAATTCGCGCGCTGGAAGGACTGGCAGAATATCTTTCGCATCATGCCGGTTGCGGTGTTCGACCGGCCTTCCTATTCTCTAAGGGCGTTGTGGAGCTTGGCGGCGCGGCGTTTCGCTAGGGTCCGGCTGAAATCCGGATCGGCGCGGGGGCTGGCCCACAGACAATCCCCGGCGTGGGTGTTCCTGCACACCCGATTGCATCCCGCCTCGGCGACGCAGATTAGGGGCGACGCAAATCAGGACCGGCACTCGGCCGGAAAGCCATTGGGGCAAGAGTCGGGCGGGTAATTGACTGCGAGGATGATGCAAGAAGCAAAGGTTAAGCGGAAGTCTTCCAAGAAGAAGCTTTCGGATAACGGGGCGGCACAGTTGCTGGCCATCGTTGAGAAATCGCTGGACGACGACAAGGCGGAGAACGTCATTGTCATCGATCTCGCCGGGAAATCCAGTTTTGCCGATTATATGGTGATCGCCTCCGGCCGCTCCTCGCGGCAGGTCAGTGCCATTGCCGAACATCTGCGCGAACGGCTGAAGGCCGCCGGCGTGGCGCAGGTCGGCGCCGAAGGGCTGGGGCAGGGCGACTGGGTGCTGATCGCTGGCGGCGATATCGTC
>NZ_JAKUSO010000024.1:34957-49664 GCF_022449305.1 Oceanibaculum sp.
TCCATCTGTTCCGGCCGGAAGTCCGCGCCTTCTACAATCTGGAGAAGATGTGGGGGTTGGAAGTGCCGGCCGCGGCGGAGATCAGCACCGTTGCCGTGACCGCTTGAGCCGGTAGGTGCGCGTCACCATCGCCGCTATCGGCAAGGCGAAGCCCGGTATCCTGCGCGATCTGTACCGGCATTATGCGGAACGCTCGCGCTGGCCGGTCGTTCTGAAGGAGATGGAGGTCAAGGCGAAGCTGCCGGCGCCGGAGATGATGGCGCGCGAGGCGGCCCTGCTGCTGGAAGCGGTGCCGTCCGGCGCCCGGCTGGTAGCCCTCGACGAGCGCGGGCGCGACCTTTCCAGCGCCGATCTGGCCGCCACGCTGGGCGGCTGGCGCGATGGCGGCACCGGCGACATCGCCTTCGTCATCGGCGGTGCCGACGGGCTGGACGAGAATGTCAGGCGGCAGGCCGATCTGCTGCTGGCCTTCGGGCGGGCGACCTGGCCGCACATGATGGTGCGCGGCATGCTGGCCGAACAGCTCTACCGGGCGCAGCAGATCCTGGCCGGTCATCCCTACCATCGCGAGTAGGGCATCGCTGATAGGGTAAAACGTTGGAAATGCCTTGTTTTGCGACAGATTGCCCCACAGATTGCCCCTGTGCGGGGGCGCTCCAGAGGCCTATATTGACGCCATGAACGATATGACCCATTCCCCCGATTCCCGTCGCCTGCCGAAACCGCGCGGGCCTGTTGTGCTGTGCATCCTTGATGGCTGGGGCTATCGCGAGGAGCGCGAGAATAACGGTATCCTGCTGGCCAAAACGCCGGTCTGGGACCGGCTGATGGCAAGCTGCCCGCGTTCCCTTCTGAACGCGTCGGAACTGCATGTCGGCCTGCCTTCCGGGCAGATGGGCAATTCCGAGGTCGGCCACATGAATCTCGGCGCCGGCCGCAAGGTGATGCAGGAGCTGCCGCGCATCGACCAGGCTATTGCCGACGGATCGCTGGCGAAGAATCCGGAGCTGGCGAAATTCATTGCGTCGCTGAAGCAGAGCGGCGGCGCCTGCCATCTGCTGGGCCTCGTCTCGCCGGGCGGCGTGCATTCGCATCAGGACCATATGGTGGCACTGGCGAAGCTGCTGGCGGCTGAGGGTGTGGCGGTGAAGATCCACGCCTTCCTCGACGGGCGCGACACCCCGCCGAAGAGCGCGCTCGGCTATATGGAGAAGTTCCTCGCCGATCTGGACGATGCGGCGACCATCGCCACCGTTTCCGGCCGCTTCTTCGCGATGGACCGCGACAAGCGCTGGGACCGGGTGGAGCAGGCCTATGAAGTGACCGTCGATGGCAAGGGCAATGCGGCGGATAACGCCCTGGCGGCCATCAAGGCCGCCTATGAGCGGGACGAGACGGACGAGTTCGTGGCACCCACCAGCATCGCGGGCTATGCGGGCATGCGCGATGGCGATGGCGTGCTGATGGCGAATTTCCGCGCCGACCGCGCCCGCGAGCTGTTGACCGCGCTGCTGGACCCCGCCTTTGACGGTTTTTCGCGTGCCCGTGTGCCACAACTCGGCGCGGTGCTGGGCATGGTCGAATATTCCTCGGCGCTGGCGAAGTTCATGCTCTGCCTGTTCGCGCCGGGCACGCTGGAGAATGTGCTGGGCGCGGTGGTGTCCGATGCCGGCCTGCGCCAGCTGCGCATCGCCGAGACGGAGAAATACGCCCACGTCACCTTCTTCCTGAATGGCGGCGTGGAGACGGAATTTCCGGGCGAGAGCCGCATCCTGGTGCCGTCCCCGAAGGTGAAGACCTACGATCTGCAGCCGGAAATGTCGGCGCCGGAGCTGACCGACAAGCTGGTGGCAGCCATTGGCTCGGGCGATTTCGATCTGATCGTGGTGAATTACGCCAATGGCGACATGGTCGGCCATACCGGCAATCTGGAGGCCGCAATCAAGGCGGCGCAGACCGTTGATGCCAGCCTTGGCCGGCTGGAGACGGCGATCCAGCAGGCCGGCGGCGTCATGCTGGTCACCGCCGACCACGGCAATATCGAGATGATGCAGGACCCGGACACGCATGAGGCGCACACGGCGCACACGCTGAATCTGGTGCCGGCGATCCTGGTGAATGGCCCGAAGGAGGCTGTCGGGTTGAAGGACGGCATCCTGGCCGACGTCGCGCCGACGCTGCTGCAACTGCTGGGCCTGCCGCAGCCGGAGGAAATGACCGGCCGCTCGCTACTGACCCTGACGGCATCGTCGAAAGGGGCGGCAAAGGCCGAGGCGGAGGCCCGTGCCACGGCATAACGCCTCCCGCGGCACGCTTTCTGGCCGCTGCCTCGTGGTGGCGGCGCTTTCCCTATTTCTCGCCGGTTCTCTTGCAGGGCCGGCTTTTTCCCAGCAATCGGCACCGATTCCGCAGCCCGCGCCCGATGGCAAGCTGAAAGCCATCGAGCAGGCGCTGGAGCGCGATGCCCGCCGCAAGGCAGAGCTGGAGCGCGAGGCGCAGAAGCTGCGCACTGAATCGGAAGCACTGCGCGCCGATGCGATCAAGGTGGCGAAATCCCTGCAGGAGCAGGAGGCAATCCTGTCGCGCGTCGAGGAGTCGCTGCGTGAGCTGACACGGGAGGCCAACCGCAAGCGCGCCGCACTGCAGGGTCGCGATGCCGAGGTGGCGGCATTGCTGGCCGGGTTGCAGCGGCTGTCGCGCCGCCCGCCGGAAGCCATGATCGCTTCACCTTCGGCGCCGCTGGACACGGTGCGCGGCGGCATCCTGCTGCGCGCTGCCCTGCCGCAGGTCCAGGAATCGGCGATGGCGCTGCGTGCGGAGCTGGAAGAGGTTGAGGCCCTGCAGGCGGAAATCGCGGCGGAGCGCAAGCGCCTGGCGGCGGCGCGGCAATCGCTGCTGTCGGAACGCAAGAAGCTGGAATCGCTGGCGGCTGACCGACGTCGTCTGGCGGGCCGCACCGAGGCGGAAAGCGACCGGCTGGAACGCACGGTCAGCCGGCTGTCGGACTCGGCCAACGATCTGCGCGACCTGCTGCGCCAGATCGAGGCGGAACGCGAGGCGCAGCGCAAGGCGGAGGAAGAACGCCGTCTCGCCGAGGCGAAGCGGGCAGAGGCGGCAGCGCGACGTGCGGCCGCCATGCCGGTGCCGCTCTTGAAGCCGCCGGTTGGTGGCCAGAGTGCGGGGAGCCAGAATAGCGCCGTCGCCGCGCTGCCCCCGGCATCGGCGCCGCGCGTGGTGCTGGAGCCGCCGTCGGGTGCGCCGCGCACCCTGACGCGGGGCGCGCTGACACCGCCCGTCCAGGGCAAGCTGGTGCATGGCTATGGCGAGCGCAGCGAACCCGGCGGGACCGCGCGCGGCATCGTGCTGGCCGGCCGGCCCGAGGCGGTGATCGTAGCCCCGTTCGACGGGCAGGTGGTTTATGCTGGAAAATTCCGGGGTTACGGGCAAATCTTGATAATCGATCACGGCAATGGATATCATAGCCTGCTGGCGGGTCTGGGCAGGATAGACAGCGTCGTTGGCCAGTACCTCCTGGCCGGGGAACCGGTGGGGGGCCTGGGAAGGGATGGCGAAAATGCGCAGGAACTCTATCTTGAATTGCGCCGCAACGGTGAGCCGATAAATCCGCTGCCATGGCTGGCAGCACGTACTGATAGGATCAGAGGATGAAGTATCTTTCCCGCATCGCGCTTGCCACGTCGGTCGTCGCGATTGGGCTCTATGCAGCCGGGACCATCGCCCCCATGGCGCAGACCGGCCAGCGGTCGGAAACCTATCGCCAGCTCAATCTGTTCGGCGAAGTGTTCGAGCGGGTGCGTGCCGACTATGTCGAGGAAGTGACCGATGAGAAGCTGGTCGAATCGGAAATCAACGGCATGCTGACGGCGCTCGACCCGCATTCCGGCTATCTGACGGCGAAATCCTATCAGGACATGCAGGTGCAGACCCGTGGCGAGTTCGGCGGGCTGGGCATCGAGGTGACGATGGAGCAGGGGCTGGTGAAGGTGGTCTCACCCATCGACGAGACGCCGGCCTTCCGCGCCGGCCTGCAGCCGGGCGACTTCATTACCCATCTGGATGGCGAGCAGGTGCTGGGCCTGACGCTGGCGGAGGCGGTCGAGCGCATGCGCGGCCGTGTCGGCAGCGAGATCAAGCTGACGATCCGCCGTGCCGCGCAGGAGCCGTTCGAGGTCACCATCAAGCGCGATGTGATCCGCATCCGCTCGGTGCGGTCGCGGGCGATCGACAATATCGGCTATATCCGCATCACCACCTTCAACGAGCAGACCCAGTCCGGCCTTGAAAAGGCGATTGCCGATCTGCGGGCAGAGAAGGGCAAGGACCTGATCGGCATCGTTCTCGACCTGCGCAACAATCCGGGCGGCCTGCTGGACCAGGCGATTTCGGTCAGTGATTCCTTCCTGAATCAGGGAGAGATCGTCTCGACGCGCGGTCGCCGCACCGAGGACAGCCAGCGCTTCAACGCCAAGAGCGGCGATATTGCCGACGGGCTGCCGATCGTGGCGCTGATCAATGGCGGCTCCGCCTCGGCCTCGGAAATCGTCGCCGGCGCGCTGCAGGATCACAAGCGCGCGCTGGTGCTGGGCACCAAATCCTTCGGCAAGGGCTCGGTCCAGACCATCATCCCGCTGCCCGGCCATGGCGCGATGCGGCTGACCACGGCGCGCTACTACACGCCGTCGGGCCGGTCGATCCAGGCCGTCGGTATCGAGCCGGACCTGCAGGTGCCGGCCGCGCGCATCGACCTGATCGACGAGAGCAAGCGGCGCAGCGAGGCGGATCTGCGTGGCGCGCTGAACAATGACACGTTGAAGCCGCAGCAGGCGCCGGCGAACCAGAATGATCCGGCGGCCGCGCCTGCTCCGGAAGCCGCGCCGGCCCCGACGCTGGGCGATGACAATGACTACCAGCTGATCCGGGCGGTCGATCTGTTGCGGGGGCTTCATATGTTCAACAAGCGCGCGGTGAACTGAGCTGAAACTCCCGAGCCTCAAACTGCCGTTCCTGGGACGCCGCCGCTCCGGCAAGAGCGGCGGTGCTTCCTTTGATGACGACCCGCCGCCTTTCGAGGACCAGCTGGACGAAGACGAAGCTGACGCCGAGGCGGCGCGTGAGCCGCTGGCTGGCCGGCCCAGTGCGGCGGTGGCGGAAAAGCGCGGCCTGGGTGCGGCGCTGACTGGCAGGCTGGGCCAGCTTCTGGTGCTTATGCTGCTGATCGGCGGCGTTGGCGCGCTGGGGGCCTGGCTGGCGGCCAAGGGGCCGGATACCGCCGCGGAGCGGGCCCTGCGCATGCCGCGCGCCACCCTGTCCTTCATCCCGCCGGAACAGCGCCAGCCGCGCCCGGCCCCGCCGGCTGCAACCGCACCAACGGAGACGCCTGCACCCGCGCAGCAGACGGCAGAAGCGCCGGCGGCGGCAACGCCTCCCGCGCAACCGGCGCCAGCCGAGACTCCGGCTGCTAGCCCGCCAGCATCCGCGCCGGAGGCAGCCGCACCGTCGGCACCAGCCCCATCCACTCCAGCGACCACACCTCCGGCAGCGGCGGCTCCCGCGAAACCCGCACCGGCCGAACCCGCGCCGGAGCGCCGCCAGGTGGCGCTGGCGCATAATCCGGCGCTGATCGAAAACACGCCGCACGGACTGCTGCCGAAGACCGGCGAGGGCGGGCTGACGGCCTGGCGTGCCTACGCCCATCCGTTCGCCCCGACGGAACAGCGCCCGCGCATCGCCATCGCCATTACCGGCCTTGGCCTGTCCGGCGCGGCGACAGAGGCCGCCATTCAGGATCTGCCCTCGGAAGTCACCCTGGCCTTCACGCCCTATGCCAGCCGGCTGACGGAATGGATACCGATGGCGCGTGCCGCCGGGCATGAGGTGATGCTGGCCCTGCCGATGGAGCCGATCAGCTTCCCGCAGAGCGATCCGGGGCCGCAGACTCTGCTGACCAGCCTCAGCCCGGTGGAGAATCTGGACCGCATGGAATGGGCGCTGGGCCGCTTCACCGGCTATGTCGGCGTTGTCGATCTGGAAGGGTCGCGCTTCACCACCTCGGAACAGTCGCTGATGCCGATCCTACAGGCGCTGAAGGATCGCGGGCTGATGTATCTCGACAGCAAGCGCGCCTCGACCAGCCTGGCGGCACAGGTTGCGGCGAACATCGATCTGCCTTACAGCGTGAACAGCCGGTTCCTGGATGACGAGGCCAGCCGCATCGCCATCGACCGGGCGCTGGCCGATCTGGAGCGGCTGGCGCGCAGCTCGGGATCGGCGGTCGGCATCGGCCATCCCTATCCGGTGACGCTAGAGCGGCTGCGCGCCTGGCTGCCGACCCTGGCCGCCAAGGGGCTGGTGCTGGCGCCGATCACCGCCACGGTGGAACGCCGCGCGAGAGGTTGAGGTTAGGGAAGAGCGAAAGCGCAGAAGCGTGCCCGACCATCTCGACCGGCCCGGCGTGGGAATCATGCTGATCAACCATGACGGGCGCATCTTCGTGGCCCGACGTATCGACATGCCGAGCGAGGCCTGGCAGATGCCGCAGGGCGGCATCGACGAGGGCGAGGACCCGGCAACCGCGCTGTTCCGCGAAATGCGCGAGGAGATCGGCACTGACAAGGCCGAAGTGCTGGCCGAAAGCGATGACTGGTACCGCTACGATCTGCCGGAAGGGCTGCGCGACAGGCTGTGGGGCGGGCGCTATGTCGGGCAGCGGCAGAAATGGTACGCGCTGCGCTATCTCGGCAGTGACGCCGACATCAACATCGAAACCGAGCACCCGGAATTCATGGACTGGAAATGGGCGCCCTCGGCGACCGTGCCGTCGCTGATCGTGCCGTTCAAGCGCGCCCTCTACCAGCAGGTGATGGACGAGCTGCTGGCGAAGATTCCGCCCTCCCTGCGTATCGCGGGCTAGGCCTAGCCGCCGGCCACGCCCTGCGTGTTCACATAGAGCGCGTAGAGCGACTGGCTGGCCGCCATGAACAGCCGGTTGCGCTTCAGGCCCCCGAAGCAGACATTGGCGCAGCGCTCCGGCAGGGCGATCCGGCCGATCGGCGTGCCGTCCGGCGCGAACACCATGACGCCGTCCAGTTCCGCCGTGCCCATGCCCCAGCCGGCCCAGATATTGCCGTCCACATCACAGCGCATGCCGTCCGGCGTGCCGCCGGGGCCGGCGTCTGCGAAGACCCGTTTGTTGCGGATGCCCGTCCCGTCGGGAGTCACGTCATAGGCCAGAATCTTGCGGTAGGGCTGGCCGCGCGATTCGACGATATAGAGGATTTTCTCGTCAGGCGAGAAGCACAGCCCGTTCGGCCCCAGCACATCGTCCGCGATGATGCTGGCCTGGCCGGTCTGGCCGTCGATCCTATAGACCGCCTGCGGGACTTCCGGCTCCGCCTTGTTGCCCTCGTAATTGCCATGGATGCCGAAGGGCGGGTCGGTGAACCAGATCGAGCCGTCCGATTTCACCACCACATCGTTGGGTGAGTTCAGCCGCTTGCCCTGCCAGTTGTCCATCAGCACGGTGATGCTGCCGTCATATTCCGTGCGGGTGACGCGCCGCCCGCCATGCTCGCAGGTGATCAGCCGCCCCTGCCGGTCGCGGGTATGGCCGTTGGCGAAGTCGGTCGGGCGGCGGTAGGTCGAGACCTGGCCGGTCTCCTCCTCCCATTTCAGGATGCGGTTGTTGGGGATGTCGCTCCACAGCAGATAGCGCCCGTCGCCGAACCAGACCGGCCCTTCCGACCAGCGGCAGCCGGTATGAAGCCGCTCCACCGCCGCGCTGAAGATGCGGTATTTCTCGAAGCGCGGATCGAGCGTGTGGATGGCGGGATCGGGATAGCGCGGATGATCGCGCCAGCCGGCGCTAAGCGGCGTGTCGCCCCTTTGGTCGCTCATGAAGTCCTCCTGTCGGTTCTTTTTTTAGTCTTGTCCGGCGCTATCGTACCGGCGCTGGGAGGCTAGCACATCGCTGAAATGCTCTTCAGCCCACAGCCGCAGCGAATCGACGGTTACCGACAGGGTGCGCCCGAGTGGCGTGATGCTGTATTCGACGGTCACCGGAACGGTGGCAATGACCTTGCGGTTGATCAGCCCATCGCGCTCCAGGCTCCGCAGGGTTTGCGACAGCATTTTCTGCGAGATGCCTTCGATCTGCCGGCGCAATTCGTTGAAACGAAAGGTCTGCACCGTGAGCAGGCTGAGCACGAGCACGGTCCATTTGTTGGCAATCCGGTCCAGGAGAAGACGTGTCGGACAGTCGGACGAGTAGGTGTTCGGGGGCAGCATAACGGTAACCTCCAGGTAATCTAATGAGGTGTAAGTGCCTTCTTTACACCAGGATATATAAATCGCATTTGGTATCTATTCGAAACTTATATCTCTAAACGTAAGGAATGTCGCTTATGAACGTCGCATTGATCGGCGCCACCGGAAAGGTTGGCTCCCGCATTCTCGACGAGCTTCTCAGTCGTGGGCACACGGTTACTGCCATCGCCCGTAACACGGAAAAATTATCCGGTCGCAAGGGCGTCACGGCCCGGACGGGGGATGTGAATGATGCGCTCGCCCTTGCCACCCTAATCAAGGGTTGCGAGGCTGTTATCAGCGCGGTGCCGTTCCGCACCAGCGATCCGGCGACCCTGGTGAAGGCGGTCGAGGAATCTGGCGCCCGGCGCTATCTGGTTGTTGGCGGTGCCGGCAGCCTGGAGGTCGCGCCTGGCGTCCGGCTGATCGACACGCCGGAATTCCCGGAAGCCTATCGTCAGGAAGCCACCGCCGGTGCCGGTTTCCTCGATTTCCTGCGGACCCAGGACAAGCTGGACTGGACCTTCCTGTCGCCTTCGGCCCTGTTCGTGCCGGGTGAGCGGACTGGCAGCTTTCGTCTCGGCAAGGACCAGTTGCTCGTCGGCGAGAAGGGCAGCACGATTTCCTTCGAGGATTTCTCGGTGGCTCTGGTGGATGAGCTGGAAAAGCCGGCCCATCCGCACCAGCGCTTCACCGTTGGCTATTAAGGCCATTGGCCAGCCTGTAGCGACACTGCACGATCTCCCGCCCTCTCGGGCGGGAGAACAGGCGCGTGGTCTCGATCCGGCAGGAAAGCGGCAGCAGCTGGGTCATGCCGTAGTCTGCTCCAGCGCTGCGCGCCAGCGGGCGGGCGTCATGCCATAGGCGCGCTTGAACTGGCGCGACAAGTGGCTCTGGTCGGCGAATCCGGCCTCCAGCGCGGCTTCGGCCAGCGGTGTGCCGGCCACCATCAGCCGCCGTGCCCGGTCGAGCTGGCGCATGGTGCGGAAGCGGCTGGGGCTGGTGCCGAAGGCCGCGCGGAACTGCCGGGCGAGTGTCCAGCGGTCGAGGCCGGAAAGGCGCTCCATCGCGGTGGCGGAATGACGGCCGGCGGGGTCGGCGGCGATCTGCTCGCGCACCCGCAGCAGGGCCGGCAGGTCCAGCAGTGCGGTGCCTGAACGCTCCGTGCCGGATGCTGCGCGCAGCAACCGCGCCAGCCCTGTGCCGATATCCACACGGCGCAACTCGTCCACCGCATCCTCCATGTCCAGCGCGTCGGCCAGCAGCGCCGCACCGATGCCGGGCGTGCGCAGCACAGGGTCGGCGACGAAGGGCAGGGGGCTTCCGTCCAGTGCCTGCTGGACCAGCGCCGGGTCGATATAGACGATGCGGTAGCGGAAGCCGTTCTCGGTGCCCGGCTCGCCGTCATGCAGCTCGTCCGGGTGCAGGATCAGGCACTGACCGGGCAGGCAGTGCCGCTGTTCGCCGCGATAGCGGAAGCTCTGCACGCCCGCCAGGGTGACGCCGATGGCGTAGCTGTCATGGCGGTGCGGCGAGAAGGCCTTTTCCGAAAACCGCGCCTCGATGCGCTCGATCCCGTCGCCGCCGGCACCGACGGTGATCTCCCCATGCTTGCGGACAACTCCGGGCGGTGGCGCGCACAAGCCTTCAAGAAAGCGTCCATCGGGAGGGGGCAAACTGTGTCGCATCTCAACAGTCTAGCAGGATGCGCGATGCTGACGCAGTCGGTTTCATTTTTCACCCCCGCTCCCGAGCTTTGGCCCTCCGTGCTGGCGCTGCTGCTCTCCGCGCTGGCGGTGATGGGCACGCCCGGCCCCTCCACCCTCAGCGTGACGGCGGTGGGGGCGGCCTTCGGGTTGCGCCGCTCCATAGCCTATGTGCTGGGTATAAATCTGGGTACGGTCTCGGTGCTGCTGGCGGTGGCGGCCGGGATCGTCGCCATGCTGATGTCGGAGCCAAGGTTGGCGCCTTTCCTGCTGGCCGCATCGCTGGCCTATATCTTCTACCTTGCCTACCGGATCGCCACCGCGCCGCCGCTCGCGGGGCCGGTGGAGGGGCAGGCGGTGGGCAGCGCGCCTTCCTTCCTCGGCGGCTATCTGCTGGGGATTGCCAATCCGAAGGCCTATCTGGCGATCAGCGCCGTGTTTGCCGGATCGTCCCTGCCGTTCGCCGATCCGCTGCTGGAAGCGCTGGCGAAGCTGGCGGTGCTCAGCCTTCTGATCGTCGCCATCCATACGGTCTGGCTGCTGGCCGGCGTGTCGCTGTCCCGGCTGCTGCGCGACCCGCTGGCCTCGCGGCTGCTCAACATCGCCTTTGCCGCCATCCTGTTGCTCACCACCTTCTGGGCGGCGTTCGGATAAGCAAGCGGTGCGTCCTTGGCCGCTCTTCTGTAGGGTGGCGGACAACTGAGGGAGATCGCACCATGAAGAACCCGCTCGCCAGCCTGCACCCGACGCTGATGCTGGGGCTTGTCCTGACAATCCTGCTGGTGTTCCTGGGGGCGCCGGCATTCGACCAGGCCTTCTGGGCGGGAATCTTCCGCTGGGCACATGTGCTGGCCGGGCTGCTGTGGGTCGGGCTGCTCTATTACTTCAATCTGGTACAGATACCGGCACTGGCGGCGATGCCGGAAGAGAGCCGGCCCACCATCGCCCGGTTCGTGGCGCCGAAGGCGCTGTTCTGGTTCCGCTGGTCGGCGGTGGCGACCGTGGTTCTGGGGCTGGTGACGGCGATGCTGTCGGGCTACCTGCCGGCCCTGTGGACGCTGGGGCTGGACGGGTCCGGTCCGCGCCACACCATGATCGGCATCGGCATGTGGATGGCACTGGTCATGGCCGCCAATGTCTGGCTGGTGATCTGGCCGAACCAGAAGAAGGCGCTGGGCATCGTGCTGGCCGAGCCGGCGCAGAAGCAGCGCGCCGCGCGCACCGCCTTGCTGGCCGGCCGGTTCAATCTGCTGCTGTCCTTCGCCATGCTGTACGCGATGGTGATGGCGAAGTCGGCAGGCTAAGGGGCAGGGGGCGACCCAGAATCACACCGCAACCGGGAAGCCGAGATCGACTTCCGAAGCCGGCGTGCCGCCGCGGATGCCCCAGTTTTCCATCGGGCTTTCGATCAGGGCGATCTTGATGTCGGTGGCGGCGATGCCCAGCGCGCCGAGGTTGCGTACGATGGCCTGATAGAGCGCGCGCTTCGCCTCGAAGGAGCGGTCGGCGAACAGCATCACCTCGACGATGGTGTAGTTCTGGCCGCGCCCGGACGGGATGGCGAAGTGCGATGGCTCATGCTCGATCAGTCGCACCGTGCGGTCCCATTCGGGAATCTTCAGCGCTTCCTGCAATGCGTCATGGACGGCGTCGATGACGGCATAGGGGTCCCTGATCCAGCCGGACCGCGTGGCGATGAGTGTGTTGGGCATTGTCTGTCCTCTCGGGGGTTATCGCGCGCCGGAGAGGGTTTTTTCCTTTACCCCACCGGCTGGCGGTGGGGGTTGCATGCAGGTCTTAAGGTTATCCCAAAGCGCCGCCGCCCCCACCGAAGGTGCGGGTTTTACGGGCGGTACGGGCAGTGCGCTGCATGAACATGGCAAAGACTTTAGGACCGGTTTTTTCCGGGTGCAAGCGGCTAATCAGCCATTGCTGGTGCTGCCACGACGGCGGCGAAGAAGCCATCGACGCAGACCGGGCCGTACTCCGCCAGATCGTGCGGGATGGTGCCATTCACCCAGTCGCTGATCAGCCCTTGCATCAGGCCGTGCAGCCCCAGTGCCGCGGTCAGCGGCGTCCAGCGCGGGGCCAGCGTGCCCAGCTTATGCGCGGTCTCGAAGATGCGGATCAGCAGGGCGATCATATGTTCCTTGTTGCGCAGCTGGCGCATCGCTGGCTCGCCCATCTCCTCCACATATTCGCAGCGGTGCAGCAGGATGCAGCACACGCGCTGGCGGCGTTCGTCCCGCGCGATGGTGGCGAGCGCGCCCTTGCACGAGTCTTTCAGGGTCGCCAGCGGGTCCGATGATCCGTTCTCCGCCAGTTCCTCCAGCACATCCTCCTGCGGGAGGCGGGTGCGCTGCTGCATCGCCTCGAACAGGTCGGCCTTGTCACGGAAATGCCAATAGACGGCACCGCGCGTCACGCCGGCGGCGCGCGCGATCTGCTCCAGCGAGGTGTGCGCCACGCCACGCTCAAAGAACAGGATTTCCGCCGCGTCCAGAATCTGGTCGCGGGTCTGTTCAGCCTCTTCCTTCGTCCTCCGCACCATCGTATTTTTTTCTTTCTTGCCGCTTTACATACATCCAAGAATGTATATATTGCCCGACGTAGCGAATGCAATCATTTCCGCATAAACTCCGCGCAACGCTTGTGATGCGGACAGCGCGGCGGGTCGCAAAAGCCAGAAATCATTTTGTCTATCGAAGCAGGTGAACCATGCAGGGGACGCTAGGACGCTCCTTTCGTCTTTTCACGATTGCGGCCGGCATGGTTGCTCTCGGTCTTTCCGTCGCGGCCTGTGAGGAGCAGAAGCAGGCGAATGGCGGCGCACAGGCGGCACCGCCGCCGCCGGAAGTGCTGCTGACGACCGTCGAGACCAGGGACATCCCCGTGTCCTATGAATATGCCGGCCGTGTCGCCGGCTCGCGGGAGGTGGAGGTGCGGGCCCGGGTCTCCGGTATCCTGATGGAGCGGACCTATACCGAGGGCGAGAAGGTGAAGCAGGGCGACCTGCTGTTCCTCATCGATCCGGCGCCCTACGAGGCGGCGCTGGCGCAGGCGGAGGCGATGCTTCAGCAGCAGCAGGCCAACCTCGCCCAGGCGGAACGCGAGTGGAAGCGGATATCCTCGCTGTTCGAACGCAACGCGGTGAGTGCCCGCGAGCGTGATTCGGCGCTCTCCACGCTGGAGCTGGCGAAGGCGACGGTCGCCGGCGCCCGGGCCGAATTGCGCACGGCCAGGATCAACCTGGACTATACGCGGGTCGAGGCGCCGATCAGCGGCGTGACCAGCCTTGAGGCAGTCTCCGAAGGCAGCCTCGTCGGTACGGGGCAGGATTCCAGCCTGCTGACGCGGATCAGCCAGCTCGATCCGGTCTATGTGAATTTCGCGGTGCCGGACGCCGAGTCGCTGCAACTGCGCAACATGCGCGAAAGCGGCGCGCTGACCCAGCCGGCCGACGGGCGGCTGCGCGTCGATCTCAGGCTGTCGGACGGCAGCACTGTGGCCGATGCCGGCTATGTCGATTTCACCGACAGCACCATCGACCAGAATACCGGCACGATCCGCAACCGCGCGGTCGTGGCCAACCCCGGCAGCGACCTGATGCCGGGGCAGTTCGTGCGCGTCATGGTAAAGGGCATGGTCCTGCGTGATGCGGTGACGGTGCCGCAGGCGGCTGTGCTGCAGGGACCGCAGGGCATGATGGTCTATGTCGTGGATGGCGAGAATACCGCCACGCCGCGGCCGATCAAAATCGGCCGGGCCATCGAGGATCGCTGGCTTGTCCGCGAGGGTCTGAAGAATGGTGACCGGGTGATCGTCGAGGGCGTCATCAAGGTGCGCCCGGGCCAGAAGGTGCGCCCTGCGGAGCCGAAACAAGGCGATCAGAAGCCGGGCGGTCAGAAGCAGGCCCAGGCCGGCAACCGGTAGCCGGCAGTCAGGACGAAAATCATGATCTCGCGTTTCTTCATCAACAGGCCGGTCTTCGCGACGGTCCTGTCCATCGTGATCGTGCTGGCGGGCCTCGCGGCCATGCGCTCCCTGCCGATTGCCCAGTATCCCGACATCGTGCCGCCCGATGTGGTGGTCTCGGCCAGCTATCCCGGCGCCAATGCCGAGGTGATCGCCGAAACGGTGGCTGCCCCGCTGGAGCAGAACATCAACGGCGTGCCGGGGATGATCTACATGCGCTCCTCGGCCTCGAACAGCGGCTCGCTCACGCTGACCGTCACTTTCGAGATCGGCACCGATCCCGACCAGGCGACCATCGACGTGAACAATCGCGTGCAGGCGGTATTGTCCCGCCTGCCGGAGGAGGTGCGGCGCCTTGGCGTGAACGTGACCAAGCGCTCCAGCTCGATCCTGCAGGTCATCACCATGTCCTCGCCGGGCGGGCGCTATGACCCGGTCTATGTGTCGAACTACGCGCTGCTGAACGTGGTTGACGAGCTGCGCCGCATCAACGGTGTCGGTGACGCGCAGATCTTCGGCGCCAAGGATTATGCGATGCGGGTGTGGCTGAGCCCCGACAAGCTGGCGCAGTACAATATGACGCCCAGCGACGTGGCCGCCGCCATCCGCGAGCAGAACTCCCAGTTCGCTGCCGGCCAGTTCGGCCAGGCGCCGATGGTCGATCCACAGCCTTATACCTATTCCGTCATCTCACCGGGCCGTCT
>NZ_JAKUSO010000025.1:0-44837 GCF_022449305.1 Oceanibaculum sp.
TGACGCGCACGCCGGGCGGTTCCTCCGGCGGTTCGGCGGCATCGCTGGCTGCCGGCTTCTGCGGCATTGAGGCGGGCAGCGACATCGGCGCCTCGATCCGCAACCCGGCGCATTATTGCGGTGTCTTCGGGCACAAGCCGACCTATGGCATCTGCCCGCCGCGCGGTCAGGCGCTGCCGGGCCGGGTCTCGGCCTCCGATATCTCGGTGATCGGCCCGATGGCGCGCAGCGCCGCCGACCTTGCCCTCGGCCTGGATGCGATGGCCGGGCCGGACGATATCGAAGGGGCGGGCTACAAGCTGACCCTGCCGGCGCCGAAGAAGAAGAACCTGAAGGACTACAAGGTCGCCCTGATGCTGACCGACCGCAATGCGGAGGTCGATAAGAGCGTGCAGGACCGGCTGCTGGCGCTGGCGGATTTCCTGCGCAAGGAAGGGGCGACGGTGGACGAGCGTGCGCGCCCGGACATCGATACCGACGAGGCGATGGCAATCTATGTCGCACTGCTGCGCGGGGCGACCTCCGGCCGGCAGACGGCGGAACAGTACAAGGCGAACCTGGCGCTGGCGGAGAAGCTCGACCCGAAGGATGAAAGCTATGCCGCCCGCATGCTGCGCGCCGTGACCATGCCGCACAAGGACTGGCTGGCCTTTAACGAGCGCCGCCACCAGCTGCGGCTGAAATGGGCGGAATTCTTCACCCAGTACGATCTGCTGCTGTGCCCGACCGCGACCACGGCGGCCTTCAAGCAGAACCAGAAGGGCGAGCGCTGGGAGCGCATGATCCCGGTGAACGGCAAGGACCAGCCCTCGACCGACCAGCTGTTCTGGGCCGGCTATACCGGTGCCTTCTACCTGCCCTCGACCATGGCGCCGATCGGTCTGACGCCGGAGGGCCTGCCGGTCGGCGTGCAGATCGTCGGCCCGCAATATGGCGACCGCACCTGCATCGCCTTCGCCGGGATGATCGAGAAGGGCTATGGCGGCTTTATTGCGCCGCCCGCCTACGCGGCATAAGAACACGCATTCTTTTGCGCGGAAGTGTCGCGGATACAAGAAAAGGCTTGACCAAGCCGGGCTGAAAAATGCTCCACTCTTGAACCGCGCTGCGAAAGGGTGATTCGCGGCGCTTTGATCCATGACCAGCAGCCGAGAAGAGACGCGATGACACAGGTTAAGAGGGGCAAGGGCTTCCTGAACACACCGGGGCCGACCAATGTGCCGGACCGCGTGCTGAATGCGATGCACACCCCGGCCGTGGATCTGAACGATCCCCGCCTGCTCGACACTGTCGCGTCCTGCTTCGAGGATATGCGGACGGTCTTCCGCACCAGGGAAGGCCGTATCTTCATGTACATCACCAACGGCCACGGCGCCTGGGAAGCAGCGCTGGTCAACGTGCTGAGCCCCGGCGACAAGCTGCTGGTGCCGGAAACCGGCAATTTCTCCGCCGGCTGGCGCGATGTGGCGACCGCCTATGGCGCCGAGATCGAGGAGATTCCGAACGACTGGCGCAAGGCCATCCAGCCGTCGCAGATCGCCGAGCGTCTGGCCGCCGACAAGGACAAGAAGATCAAGGCCGTGCTGCTGGTCCATACCGACACTGCCGTCGGCATCACTGCCGATGTGAAGGCGGTGCGGGAGGCCATGGACAAGGTCGGCCATCCGGCGCTGCTGATGGTCGATACCATCGCCTCGCTGGGGACGGTCGATTTCCGCATGGACGACTGGGGCGTGGACGTGGCTGTCGCCGCCTCGCAGAAGGGGCTTATGATGCCGCCGGGCCTGGGCTTCGTGGCCGCCGGCCCGCGCGCCATCGAGGCGCACCGGAAGGCGACCGCGCCGCGCCGTTACTGGGACTGGGGTGCCAGGCTGGAGCCGGAAAGCTATCGCCGGTTCTGCGGCACCGCGCCGGAGCATCACATGTTCGGCATGCGCGCGGCGCTCGACATGCTGCTGGAGGAGGGGCTGGAGAATGCCTTCCGCCGCCACCAGATGCTGGCCGACGCCACCCGCGCGGCCATCGAGGTTTGGAGCAAGGCCAATGTGCTGTCCTTTAATGCGGTCAATCCGGCTGAGCGCTCGAACGGTGTGACCACCATCCTGGTCGCCGATGGCTTTGACGGGGCCGCGATCCGCGAGGTTGCCCGCGAGGTCTTCCAGACCGGTCTCGGTGGCGGCCTAGGCAAGCTGCAGGGCAAGGCGTTCCGCATCGGCCATATGGGCGACATGAACGAGCCGATGCTGCTGGGCGCGCTCTCGGCGGTCGAGGCGTCGCTGTCCTATCTCGACATCCCCTACGAGCGCGGCGGCGTCGATGCGGCGATCCGCAGCATCGCCGCGTCGCGCAAGCGGATGGATCAGGCCTCGTCGCCGATCACCCTGGTCAAGCCGGGTGCAAAGCCGGCGGCGTAGGTCATCGTCAGGTCGCCGACCGAATCGGGACTTTTCTCGAAAACCTGCGTGCCGATGAAATGATCGACCCTCTCGCCATCCTGGGCGAGGGGGCAGATCAGCCGCTGGGTGCGGCCCTTGGCAACCTCCAGGGCGCCAATGAAGACCGATTCGGACAGCAATGGCAGGCGCGCGATCCTTGCCTGTTCGTACAGGCCGGTGATGTAGCGCGCATAGTCCTTGTTGGGGTTCAACTCGTCCACATAGGCGCCGGTCAGGTCGAGGCCGGCGGCCTTGGCAAGGCCGGTGCCGCACAGGCGGAAGCGCAGCCGCCCCCCGTCCAGTTCGACGATGCTGACATAGGGCAGCAGCTTCGGCCCCAGCTCCAGCGGATCGAAATCCTGCCGGCGGGGCAGGGCGCCGCCGTGCCGGTCCCGCTGCGCACGCCAAAGGCGCAGCAGCCTGCGGATTGTGGGCCGCATCTCTGTCTCGGCCTTGGCGTTACCCGTTTGATCCGTCACTGACACTCCTTTGCTTAAAAGCCAGCGTAAAGACATAGGTGGCGAAGCGAAAGAAAAAGGCCCGGCAGAGACTGCCGGGCCTTCGCGTTGAGGGGTTGCGTGCCGGTCAGGCGGCGTTCACATCCCGCAGGAAGCCGCTGACTTCCCGCTGCAGCGTGCCGGCCTTGTCGCCCAGCTCGACCGAGGAGGTCAGCACCTCGTTGGCCGAGGCACCAGTGACCTGCGCGGCGGAGCTGACGCTGCCGATGTTGCTCGACACCTCGTTGGCGCCGGCGGCGGCCTGCTCGACATTGCGGGCGATCTCCGAGGTGGCGGCCTGCTGTTCCTCGACGGCGGCAGCGACCATCGTGGTGATGCCGTTCATCTCGTTGATGCGCTCACCGATCCGGCGGATCGCCTCGACAGCCGAGTTTGTCGTGGCCTGGATCGAACCGATCTGGCTGCCGATATCCTCGGTCGCGCGGGCGGTCTGGCTGGCCAGGCTCTTCACCTCGGAGGCCACGACCGCGAAGCCCTTGCCGGCATCGCCGGCCCGTGCGGCCTCGATGGTGGCGTTCAGCGCCAGCAGGTTGGTCTGCTCGGCGATGTCGTTGATCATGCTGATCACCTCGCCGATGCGGTTGGCGGCTTCCGCCAGTTCCTGCACCACATTGTTGGTCTGCTCGGCTTCCTTGGCGGCCTCGGTCGCCAGGGTCGTGGACTGCGACACCTGCCGGCTGATCTCGGCGATGGAGTTGGCCAGCTCTTCCGCAGCGGCGGAGACGGCGTTCACATTCTGCGAGGCCTGCTCGGCGGCGGCAGCCACGGAGGTGGCGCGTTCGGTGGTCTCGACCGCGGTGTCGCTCATCGAGCGGGCGGTCGCCTGCATGCTCTCGGCGGAGTGCGAGACGTTCTCCAGCAGCGCTTCCACGCTGGTGCGGAAGCTGTTGGTCAGCTGCTCGATGCGGGCGGCACGGGCATTCCGCTCCTCCTGCTCGCGGGCAGCAGCGGCGGCCATCTCCTCATTGCGGATCAGATTGTCCTTGAAGACCTGAACCGCCTCGGCCATCTCGCCGACCTCGTCCTTGCGGCCGACCGCCGGAATCTCGATGGTCTTGTCGCCACCGGCCAGACGGGTCATGGCGTCGGTCATGCGGCTGATCGGGGTGACGATGCCACGGGACAGCATCAGGGCCAGCGTGATCGCCACCGCGAGGGCGATAACACCGCCAATGATGATGGCTGTATAGGTGGTCGAGATCGCGGCATATTCGATTTCGACGGCGCGTGTAACCTGCGCCTGCTCGGTCTGCGACATCTCTTCCTTCAGGGCGCGGATGCCATCGATGAAGCGCTTGCCGGCGCCGACCGCTTCCAGGGTGCGGGCATCCTCAATGGTATCGACGTCGCGCATGGCCGCGATCTGGCGTGAGGCGACGGTATCGATCCAGTCCTTATGAAGGGTGGTTAGCTTTTCCAGCCTTTCACGCTGCTTGGGATCGTCGTCCACAACGAGGTCAGCCTTGAGGGCCTCAATAGCAGCAGCATAGCGTTTCGTACCGTTTTCATAAGGAGCGAGATAGGCAGGATCGCCGCTGATCAGATAGCCGCGGATACCGCTCTGCTGGTCAACGATGGCGGCAGCCATGTCATTGATATCATCGAGCATCTTGTTGGCATGCTCGGCGTCACGGATGGCGCTCTGAACGACCGACACCTGCCAGAAGGCCACGGCGCTGACCGCGAACATGATGGCGACGATGACCGCGAAGGCGAGGGGCAGCTTCGCGGAAATTCGAAGATTGTTCAGCATGGGAAGTGTTCCTTCGCTACTAGGCGGGTTCAGCGAGCGGCCTGCTGGCGGCGCATCGCCAGCATGTCGAGATCGACTTCGACGGTGATCGCACCGACAGGCTTGCCGTCGGCCGGGTCCTTGATGGCTAGGTTCACCTGCTGCAGGCGGTGGCCGGTATCCTTCTCGACCGCGACCTTGTCGGGGAACACCGCATCCGGGCCGACCAGGAAGGTCTTCTGGTACTTCGCCTCGTCGCCCTGCCAGTAGTCGCTAGTGATGCTGCTCTGGCCGACATTCAGGCCCTTGTTGTCCATCACGAACATTTCGACGAACAACCCGCGGGACTCCGCCATCTTGCGGACCAGATAGCTCGACAGCGGCGACCCCAGAACCTGGGCGATCAGCGGCTGGTCATCCGACTTGCGCTGTTCGACCCATTTCTTGTCCAGCGCATCGATATCGGCCTGGGTCAGCGTCTTGTGGCGCTCATTCTGCGCCTTGATCGAGATCAGCACCGTCGAATGGCTGGCGATCTCGCGCATCTGTTCGATCAGAGCGTCATCGACCTGGGCCGGCGCGACATCGGAGGCGTGCGCCACGCCCAGGAAGGGGGCGGTAAAGAGGAAAGTCGCGGTAAGGGTCGCGGCAATGCGGGATGTCATCGGTACATGCTCCTGTATGCTTGCGCGTCTGCGCATGGCCGGAACATGCTCCCAAAAAATTAATAAAACCTTTCTTCAAAGTTAATCAGATATTACGCATGCCATTGAATATATGGAGAAATTGCAAATGCGAATTCATGTCATCAGAAATGACTCAAATTTTCCATAAACTTAGGACTGATATTGGAATCATTTTGGCGCGGAAATAATTACCGCGACACTGAAAAATAGCCGAAAATTTTTTGCGTATTTCGGTAAGGCGCGGATCAGTCCGCCGCATTCGCCCGCGAGACGGTGGCCGGCAGATAGGTTTCCAGGCTGGCCTTTACTTCAACAAGACGCGGGCCAGTCGCCTGGACCGCCTCGCGCAGCACAGGGCGGATATCCTCCTCGCGCTCGATGCTGTAGCCGGCGGCGCCATAGGCCCGTGCCAGCGCCGCGAAGTCGGGGTTCACCAGATCGGTGGCGACCACGCGCCCCGGATAGTGCCGTTCCTGATGGATGCGGATGGAGGCATAGCTGCTGTTGTTCGACAGCAGGATCAGCAGCGGCAGCTGGCGCGCCACAGCCGTCATGAACTCCGAACCGGTCATCATGAAGCCGCCATCGCCGACCAGGCAGATCACCTGCCGCCCGGGATGGCGCAGGGCGGCGGCGACCGCGCCAGGCACGCCATAGCCCATGGCGCCGGAGATCGGCGCCAGCAGGCGCTGCGGATGGCGGAAGGGGACATGGCGATAGACATGGCTGGACAGCGTGCCGGCATCGGCGACGACGATGCCGTCTTCCTCCAGCACCTCGTTCAGCGCATGGACGACATTGCCGAACACCACACCGTCCGGCGCCGCCTTCACGGTCCAGGTTGCATAGTCCTCGTAGAGCGCGCGAACCATACCCGACCAGTCGCGCGCGGGCAGAGCCGTACCGTCTGCCAGTGCCTCCGCCAGCGCCTTTGGCGAGGCCGCGATACCGACATCGGCGATGAAATGCTGGCCGATGATGCGGGAATCGTCATGGCAATGCACCAGCGCCTGACGAGGACGCGGGTAGTCCGGGAAGCTGTAATTCTGCGTGGTGATGTCGCCCAGCCTTGTGCCCAGCGCCAGAATCAGGTCGCTGTCCTGGAAGGCAGCGATCTGCTGCTTCGGGTTGGCGAGGCCCAGATCGCCAGCATAGAGCGGATGCGCGTTGGGGAACAGATCCTGCCGGCGGAAGCTGACCGCGACCGGCACGTTCCAGCGTTCGGCGAAGGCCAGCAGCGCCTCGCGCCCGCCCGGCACATCCAGTCCGCCGCCGGCGATGATCAGCGGGCGCTGTGCCTTTTCCAGCAGGGCGCGGACTTCCGCCACATCGCCCGGCGCCGGAACAGACGGGCGGCGCTGCTGTACCACGCCGGCCGGCATCGGCGCTTCCGGGAACTGCAGATCTTCCGGCACCACCAGCACGACCGGGCCCGGCGTGCCGCTGGTGGCGATACGCACCGCCTTGGCGGTCAGCTCTGGCACCTGCTCGGCGTCGATGGCCTCGGCCACCCATTTGGCGATGCCTCCATACATGCGGCCATAGTCGATTTCCTGGAACGCCTCGCGCCGCAGATCCTTCTTCTCGATCTGGCCGACGATCAGGATCAGCGGCACCGCGTCCTGCTCCGCCGTGTGCAGGGCAATCGCGGCGTTGGTGGCGCCGGGGCCGCGGCTGACCAGCAGCACGCCCGGCCGGGCGGTCAGCCTTGCATCGGCGACCGCCATGAAGCCGGCGCTGGCCTCGTGCCGGGCCGTCACCACATCGATGGGGGAGTCGTGCAGCGCGTCCATGATGCCAAGGAAGCTTTCGCCCGGCACGCAGAACACCCGGTCGATGCCGTTGCGGTGCAGAATTTCGACAAGGGCCTGGGCGGCGTTCGGCATGGGGGCATTCCTGCGCTGCTGTAAGTGTATCCAGATGTGTACAGAATGGCTAAAGCCTCACCCTGTTATGGGCAAGACCCATATGGGGAAGCCTGTCATGCAGGAAAGGGGGCATGCCTTGCACCGGCCGCCTGTTGACCGTGCCAGCCAGGACGGGTAATTATATTTCCATGATGTATCCGGTCCGGAGCAACGCGATTCGAATTATCGCCCCGGCGTCTGTCGAGACGCCGGGTGTCGTCGAGTCGCGTTCTGTTACCGTTTTTGAGGGTACATCCCATGTCTGTTTCGCCCATGTCAGTTTCGAGCGTTCTTTCGACTGATCTTTCTGCTGGCGCCGACCATCCGGCTGCCGGTGATCCCGTCCTCGCCCATTTCCGTCTGACCGCCCTGGCCGACCCGAACATGCTGTCGCGCCTGTTGGAGCATTTCGCCAAACGCAGCCTGGTGCCGGAGCGCTGGCTGAGCCAGCGCGTGGACGATACTGACGGCGACCTGTTGCAGGTGGAGGCGGAATGCCATCTGCGCGACGCCGATACGGCCCAGTATGTCGGCCGCTGCCTCGCGCAGATTCCCGGCGTCACCGGCTGCGTGGTCCTGACCGGCTGAGGGCTTCCTCAGCCGGCATTACGCTGGCGGCGCCAGGCGATGGCGACCGCCGCCAGGATCAGCAACCCGCCAAGCCCGGTGCGGAACCAGCCCTCCATCATCAGCAGCGGCAGGCCGATGGCGGCCATGAAGGCCGCTCCGTAATAGCGGCTCCAGGCATGGCCCTTCTCCCGTGCGCGCTGGTACAGCGGGAAGCAGATCGAGAACACCGCCATCACCGTGAAGAACAGCGCCCAGGGGCGGGTGACGAACAGGGTCAGATCGTCGCTGGTGGATAGCGCGCGTGAAAGGTTCAGTTCCGCCACCGGCCCCAGCACCACGCCCAGCACCATCGGCGTCAGCGGGAAGCCGCGCTGCTGCATGACGAAGCCCAGTATGCCGAACATCAGCAGCGTCCAGATGTCGGAGATCACGTTGCTCAGCGTGAACACGCCGATGGCGCAATAAGCCAGGATGACGACGCCCAGAATGTAGAGCGGTACCCGCGTGACCAGCATGAAGATGCGCAGGCAGCCGGAGGTCAGCGCCAGCGTCATGAAGTTCGCCAGGAAATAGGCGACCATGATGGCGTAGGCCAGCTGCGGCTGGGTGGAGATGAAGGTGGGGCTGGGTGCGATATTGTGGATGGTCAGCGCGCCCAGCATCACTGCCGTCACCGCGTCGCCGGGGATGCCGAGCGCCATCATCATGATGAGCGCGCCACCCGCCGTGGCGTTGTTCGAGGCTTCGGAGGCGATCACGCCTTCGGGAATGCCGGTGCCGAATTTCTCGGGATGCTTCGAGGCCTTCTTTTCCTGGTCATAGGCCAGGATGTTCGAGATCGAACTGCCGGCCGCCGGCAACAGCCCGATGAACAGGCCGATGGCGGAGGACCGGACCACCGTGAGCCAGTGCCGGAAATTGAGGCGGATGGATTCCAGATGCTCCATGCGCACGGCGGCATGCCTGCCGGACAGCATCGGTTTCCGGGCAGCCTCCGTATCCTGCATGTCGGACAGCAGCTGGCTGAAGGCGCACAGCCCGCTCAGCACGGGCAGGAAGTCGAAGCCCGCGCGCCAGCTCTCGATGCCGAAGGTCAGTCGTTCGGCGCCGTTGATCGCATCCTCGCCGACGGCGGCAAGCACCATGCCGAACACGCCGGCGATCAGCCCCTTGACCAGCGCGCCGTCCGACAGGCTGGCGGCGATGGTCAGCGCGAAGCAGACCAGGGTGAAGAAGTCCCAGGGGCCGAATTCCAGCCCGATGGCGGCCAGCGTTGGCGCCATGACGACCAGAACGATGGCCGACAGGATGCCGGCCAGGAAGGACGACCACAATCCAAGCCCCAGCGCCAGGCCGGGCCGGCCGGCGCGCGACATCGGGAAGCCGTCGAAGGTCGTCGATATGGCGGATGGTGTGCCGGGAATACCGATCAGCGCCGAGGCGAACATGCCGCCGGTCAGGCCGCCAACATAGACGCCCAGCATGGTGGACAAGCCCTCGACGGAACTCATCCCGAAGGTGAAGGGCAGAGTCAGCACCACCGCCATGGTGATGGTGAAGCCGGGGATCGAGCCTGCAATCAGGCCGCAGGCCACGCCGGCAGCCATCAGCCCCAGATTATGCAGGGCGAAGACAGCCTCGAAGGCGGAGAACAGATTCTCGAAGATCATCGTTCAGCCCCTGCCTTACCGGAACAGCTCGCCGACGGGCATGGCGACGCCAAGCCCGTAGCGGAAGATCGCCCACATGCCGCCAACGGCGACGATGGAGATGATTGCGTGCAGCAGCAGGCTGCGCGGGTCGCGCCGGCCGATGATGCCCTGCGTCAGGAAGACGAACAGCGCGCCGCTGACCAGCATGCCGAGATAGGGCAGGGCCAGCAGGAACAGGAAGAACATGCCGAAGCAGGTGATCGCACTGCTGTAGCCTTTCAGCCAGGCGCGCAGGCTGCGGCGTTCGCCCTCTGCGGGCGGCGTGGCGACCGACTGCACCAGATAGATCATCACCAGGACGAACATGAGCGTCAGCGCGAAACGCGGCCAGACGTCCGAGCCCATGGTGGAGAAGGGAATTTCGCGGATGTAGAAGGTCTGCCAGAAGAAGGCTCCGCAGACGAGCAGCAGCACGATGGCGGTGATCGTGTCGCGGTTGAGGCGGTTCATGGGCGCACCGATAGAAGGGGAATAGCCGCAGGCGGGCCGCGGATATCCGCAGCCCGCCCCGTTGTCTAGATACTGCCGGGAAGGCCGGTTTACGGCTTCTTGTACATCCCGATCTTGATCGCCAGCCTTTCATGCTCGGCGAAGCTCGACTTCAGGAAGGCGGCATAGTCGGCGGCATTCTTGTACATGACGACCGAGCTGGCGCCGGTGATCGCCTTGGTCAGCGACGGGTCCATGGCGGCCTTCTCGAACACGCCTTCCCAGAAGCGGATGATCTCCGGCGGGGTGCCCTTCGGCGCCATGACGCCGCGCGCCAGGCCGTAGGTTACCGGGACGCCCTGCTCCTTCAGGGTGGGGATGTCGGCGACCTGCTCGTCGCGCTTCTCCGTGGCGATGCCGAGCGCCTTCAGCGAGCCCTCGGAGATATACTGCTTGGCGGTCAGGATGTTGGTCTCGCCAAGCATCACGTTGCCGGCCAGCAGGGCAGTGTTGCGCTCGCGCGTGCCTTCGTAGGAGACGTAGCGGAACTCGGCGCCGGTCGCGTCCTCGACCAGCAGGAAGATGAAATGGCTGGTCGAGCCCAGGGTGACACCGGCGGTGATGCTCTTGGGCTCCTTCTTCGCGGCGTCGATCATCTCCTTCATAGTGGCGTAGGGGGCCTTGGCGTAGGCACCAATGATCGACGGGGTGTAGGTCACCAGCGAGATCGGCTCGAACGCGTCATAAGTGTAATCGACGCGGCCGGTCAGGAAGCTGGTGATGACGCTTTCATGGATTGCCACCAGGGTGCAGCCGTCGGGCTTCGCCTTGCGGGCCTCGCCGGAACCGCGGTTGCCGCCCTGGCCGCCGATGTTTACGACCTGCAGCTCGGGCTTCACGCCGCTCTTGTTGATCGCATCGACGAAGGTGCGGAACACGATGTCGGTATCGCCGCCAGCACCCCAGGGCACGATCAGCTGCGCGGTCGAGCAATCGGGCGCTGCCGCGCGGCTTTCGCCGGGGAAGAACGCCGTTGCGGCCATCAGAGCCGCGGCAGCGGTGGAGAGAAGTGTGCGCTTATACATATTCGGACCCCCTTGTTGTGTCCTTTTGGTTTATCGGACCGGATGAAGCGCCTTCGATGCCCGCGCGCCGCAGGGGCGCTTGGACACTCTGCAATTCCTCTTGTTCGTTTCCGCGGGAGCGGGTTGTTTTTATAGTTCTGGACAAACTTCCGGGCAGGAAAGTAAGGCATTGTTACTAGTTTTGCCAGCCATGCCCTGACGGCACCGGCATCAAACGCCCGACCACAGAACAGGAAGAGGTTTTCATGTCCGTTTCAAGCGCTCCCCTGCGTGTTGCCGTTGGCGGTTTCGGGGCCATCGGCTTCGCCCTGGCGAAGGCCCTGGATGACGGCATCGACGGGCTGGCGCTGGCGGCGGTCTCCGCCCGCGACAAGAAGAAGGCGGCCGAGAAGATGGAAGGTTTCCGGGCGCCGGTCCCGGTGGTCGATCTGGAGGCGCTGGCGGAACTTGCGGATATCGTCGTGGAGTGCGCGCCCTCCACCGTGTTCCGTTCCATTGGTGAGCCGGCGCTGAAGGCAGGCCGCATCTTCGTGCCACTCAGCGTCGGTCAGCTGCTGGTGCATGACGATCTGAAGGACATCGCCATCGCCCATGGCGGCCGCATCATCGTGCCGACCGGTGCGCTGATCGGGCTGGATGCGGTGCGCGCCGCCGCCGAGGGCAACATTGAGAGCGTGACCATGGTGACGCGCAAGCCGCCGCGCGGACTGATGGGCGCGCCCTATCTGGCGCAGAACAACATCTCGCTGGAAGGGCTGAACGAGGCGAAGCTGATCTTCGACGGCTCCGCCCGCGATGGCGCCAAGGGGTTCCCGGCCAATGTGAATGTTGCTGCCGCGCTCAGCCTCGCCGGCATCGGGCCGGACCGCACGCGGCTGCAGATCTGGGCCGACCCGGCGGTGACGCGCAACACCCACCGCATCGAGGTGGAGGCAGACAGCGCACGCTTTGCCATGAGCATCGAGAATGTGCCATCCGAGGAGAATCCGAAAACCGGCAAGATCACCGCGCTCAGCGCCATTGCCTGCCTGCGCGGGCTGGTCGCGCCGATGCGGGTCGGCACCTGAGCCCCCGGCCCAAATCCCCAGCCTGAAGAAAATTTCACTTTGCTGATGTTTTTTGTTTGACAGGCAGGCGCGGAAAGAGCATTTATTCTGATAGCTGGCATTTTACGCAATCAAAACGAAGGCGTGGCTAGCATATCGGCTAACCCTTAGAAAAAGGAATTTGATCATGGCCGCAGGTAATAACTCCATCAATACCAATGTCGGCGCTCTCGTCGCCCTGCAGAATCTGAACAGCATCAACAGCCGTTTGGATACGACGCAGAACCGTGTTTCGACCGGTTTCAAGGTGACTGGCGCTGTCGATGACGCTTCCAGCTTCTCGATCGCTCAGGGTCTGCGCGGCGAGATGAAGGCCTACGGTGCCGTCTCTCAGGGCCTCGCCAATGCGCGCGGTGTCATGAAGGTTGCCGAAGCCGGCGCCACGGCGGTGTCCGATCTGGTCGGCGACATCAAGAAGAAGGTCGTTGAGCTGGCGAACGCCGCCATCACGACGGCACAGCGCTCGATCCTGACTTCTGACTTCAATCAGCTGGTCGATCAGGCCCGTGCCTTCCTGAACCAGGCGACGTTTCAGGGCAACAACCTGCTGAACTCCGGCGCGGCGACGACCAACGTCATCTCGGACATCGATGGTTCGACCATCGAGCTGCGTCCGAATGACCTGATCGGCGATCTGGACACCTTCTCGGGTGCCGCGGACGTCAGCAGCGCCTCGGCGGCGACCTCGACGCTGGATGCGCTGGCCACCTTCGAGTCGGCGGTCAACACGGCGCTCGGCAACATCGGTGCCGATACCCGTAAGCTGAACTTCCAGGACGATTTCATCGGCAAGATCGCTGATGCCGTGGAAGTGGGCCTCGGGTCTATCGTCGATGCCGACCTGGCAAAGGAATCGGCAAGGCTGCAGGCCCTGCAGATCCAGCAGCAGCTGGCTTCGCAGTCCCTCAGCATTGCCAACCAGCGCCCGTCGGTGCTGCTCAGCCTGTTCCGTTAATCACGGAAACCGGTTTTACCGGAAGGGCGGGACCGCAAGGTCCCGCCCTTTTTCTTTGTCTGTTGTTCCGTCCGCCGCGTTTCATTCTCGCCGGCGGCTTCTGCCTTGTTGCGAGAAGCGTTTACGGCTTGGGAAAGGCTGCTGCTAACTGCCTGCGGTACCGGGCAGTTTTGTGCATGGCCGGCCAGCGACTAGGAACTTCTTGCCGGGACAATCCTGCGCGGTTTCATTCGTTGGCCTAAAGCGTCAAAAGAAATTGTTTAAAAACAAATAGTTATGTTGATTTTCTGTTATGGCACGCCGGTTGCTCTGGAATGCCCGTAGTCATCTACGGACAGGAGCCTCGCTATGCCAGCAGGTCAGAATTCGATCAATACGAATGTCGGCGCGCTTGTCGCGCTGCAGAACATGAACAGCATCAACAGCCGCCTGGATCAGACACAGAACCGTGTCTCGACCGGTTTCAAGGTCACGGGTGCGGTCGATGATGCCTCCAGCTTCTCCATCGCCCAGGGTCTGCGCGGTGAGCTGAAGGCCTACAGCGCCGTCTCCCAGGGCCTTGCCCAGGCGCGCGGCGTGATGACCGTTGCCGAGGCGGGCGCCACGTCGGTGTCTAACCTTGTCGGCGACATCAAGAAGAAGGTCGTCGAGCTGGCGAACGCCGCTATCACGACGGCGCAGCGCTCGATCCTGACGGCTGACTTCGATCAGCTGGTCGATCAGGTCCGCGCCTTCCTGAACCAGGCGACCTTCCAGGGCACCAACCTGCTGAACTCAGGTGCGGCCACGGTCAATGTCATCTCCGATATTGACGGTTCGACCATCGAGCTGCGGCCGAACGACCTGATTGGCGATCTGGACACCTTCTCGGGTGCCGCGGACGTCAGCGACGCCTCGGCGGCGACCTCGACGCTGGATGCGCTGGCCACCTTCGAATCGGCGGTGAACACGGCGCTGGGCAATATCGGTGCGGATACACGCAAGCTGAACTTCCAGGACGATTTCATCGGCAAGATTTCCGATGCCGTGGAAGTGGGCCTGGGGTCCATCGTCGATGCTGACCTTGCGAAGGAATCGGCGAAGTTGCAGGCCCTGCAGATCCAGCAGCAGCTGGCTTCGCAGTCGCTCAGCATCGCCAACCAGCGGCCGTCGATCCTGCTCAGCCTGTTCCAGTAACGCCAGTTCTGGTAAGGTAAAGGCCGGGATTGGACGATCCCGTGCTTTTTTCAAGTGGCGCAAGCGGCCAAACCCGAGGATGTGGACATGGCACTGAAAATCAATGTCAAGCCTGGCGAAAAAATCGTCATCAATGGCGCGGTCATCACCATGGGTGAGGGGGCGAGTTACATCGTGCTGCAGAACCAGGCGACCTTCCTGCGCGAGAAGGACATCATGCAACCGGAGGAAGCGAATACGCCGGTCCGGCGAATTTACTTCTCCTTAATGCTTATGTACTTAGATCAGGAAAATTACCAAAGCTACTACAACGAGTATATGGATCGGATGATCGAACTGCTGCGCACGACAACGCTGCCGCAGGTCCGCGATACGCTGATGGTGATTTTCCGGGATGTTCAGGAAAAGCGATTCTTCCAGGCCATGAAAGCCTGCAAGGCACTGATGAAGTTCGAGGAAGAGCTGTTGAAATCCTTCGGCGGCGAGGTCGAACCATCGGACCTGGAAATGGCTGTAAAGCCGACGTGAGAAAGGTGAATACTATGGTAGGGAATTACGGCGCTTATCAGCGCGCGAACTCCGTGACGGAAAATCCGCGCGCCCTCGAATATCGTCTGCTCGGCATGGTGACGGCGGCAATGATCGAGGCGGAAAAGAAGCCCGATGCTGCGCGCTTTCCGGCACGGGTCGATGCGGCCTACTGGAACAAGCAGATCTGGGATCATCTGATGGTCGATCTGACCCATGATGAGAACAAGCTGCCGAAGGAGCTGAGGGTCTCCCTGGTCAATATCGGCGTCTGGGTGAACAAGGAAGTCCGCAGCGTCATGGACCGCAAGACGGATTGCAGCACGCTGATCGAGATCAACCAGATCATCATGCAGGGCCTGAAGCCGCCGGCGACGGGCGTCGATGATGAAAAGGGCGCGACAGCGTCTTCCATGCCGGCTCCGACATCCTCCTCGGCAAGCCCGCAGCGTATGCCGGAAGAGGCGCTGGCAGCGGCCGTTCCCGCCAATACGCCGATCCGCGGCTATGGCACCAGCCAGGGCGGCAAGGCCTACGGGATGTCTATCCGCTCCTAGACGATGCCCCCGCGCTGGCTGTAAGCTGGTATGCAATACCGGCTGGCCAGTGCGGGAGAATCGCCGGGGCAGAGAAGGGGGCGTCGCGTGACCGATGAATTCAAGACCGTGCCCTTGCGGCCGGGTCAGAAGCTGGTCGTGAACGGCGTGGTGGTCCGCATGGGCCCGGATGGCCAGAGCCTTGAGCTGGACCTGAAGACCCCGGTCCTCACCGAAGACGAACTGATGAACGAGGACGAGGCGACAACCCCGGCCAAGCGCATCTATTTCCTGTTGCTGGTGATGTATCTTGATGCGTCGAGTTTTGACGCAACCTACCTGCCGTTTATGGACCGGATGATCGAACTGTTGCAGGCGACGACCATCAAGGAAGTCCGTGAGAATCTGCGCATCATCATGCAGTGCGTCGATAGCGGGCGGCTCCATGAGGCGCTGCAGGCCTGCCGGGCGCTGGTGCTGTTCGAGAAGGAGGTCCTGTCGCTCGCCGAGTCGTCTTCCGGGGCTGCCAGGGCGGGGTAATCCATGTACGGCTACAGTGCCTATCAGAAAGCCGCCAGAACCACGATCAGCCCGCGCAGCGCCGAGCACCGGCTGCTGGGAGAGGTGACCGCAGCCTTGATTGCGGCCGACCAGAACCCGGATGCGAAGCAGCAGATGGTTGACGCCCTGCTGTGGAACAAGAAGGTCTGGGACAATCTCATCATCGAATTGAAGGCCGACGATAACCAGCTGCCGGCCGATCTTCGGGCCTCCATGGTGAAGGTTGGCGTCTGGGTGCTGCGCGAGACCTATCGCGTTATGGATGGCGACAGCGACATCAAATCCCTGATTGAAATCAATACCATCATCATGGAAGGGCTGCGCTAGAGCCGCCTGCCCATACGTGAATGACAAGCCGTTGATGCCCGTCCTTGAAAAAGGGGCGGGCATTGTTGTTTCGGACTGCTTTCGACAGTCTGCGCCGCCCGTCTGCACGCCCGGCACATTCTCCCCCTGAGGTACCCTGATGGGGCGGCAAGAATTGCCGGGAGCGTGCGACATGCTTCCTCGCCGTTGCCTGTTTTCAATAAATTATTATTCAAAAACATATAGTTATGTTAATTCGCCGAACTGGCATCGCGTTTGCTCTCTCCCTAGCCAAAGAGAACATGGCATCGGTTTGGGAGTTCAGACATGCCGGTCAATTCGATCAACACCAACACCTCGGCTCTGGTCGCCCTGCAGGCGCTCAATGCGACGAACCGGGAGCTGGATACCGTCCAGGACCGCATTTCCACTGGCCTTAAGGTCACGGGTGCTGTCGATGACGCTTCCAGCTTTTCCATCGCGCAGGGCATCCGCAGCGACCTGAAGTCCTATTCGGCGGTGTCGCAGGGCATTTCCAACGCCAAGGGCCTGCTGACGGTGACCCTGGCCGGCGTCACGACGATCTCGGACCTGCTGGGCGACATCAAGAAGAAGGTGATCGAGGGCATGAACCCGGCTAACACCTCCGAGCAGCAGGCGATCCTGGCCGCCGACTATGTGGAGCTGATCGCGCAGATCGAGCGGCTGATCGAGAATTCCACCTATAACAGCCGCAACCTGCTGGTCAGCGGTGCCACCGACGTGAATGTCATCAGCAATATCGACGGCGCCACCATTCCGGTGCGCGCGAACGACCTGGCGGCCGGCCAGGACGACCTGGCGACCAACACCAACCTCGACTCTGTTGCCAATGCGACGTCGGCGCTGGACGCCATCAACACCTATATCGGCACGGTCAACACGGTGCTGGGCAATCTTGGCGCCGACAGCCGAACAATCAGCTTTCAGGACCAGTTCATCAGCGTGCTGGACGATGCGACGACGACTGGCCTGGGCGACATCGTCGATGCCGACCTCGCCAAGGAATCGGCGCGGCTGCAGGCCATCCAGGTGAAGCAACAGCTCGGCACCCAGACTCTCAGCATCGCCAACCAGCGTCCGCAGGTGATCCTGCAGCTGTTCGGCGGCTGATGAGGGATATGGCCCGTTTCTTGCTTGGATGTCTTTGCGGTAGTTCCTGCCCGGTTTTGACCGGGGACATTAGGAGAAGTCAGCGATGAGCCTCGATATCGCCCTGCAAAATTCCCTCAGCGGTCTGCGCGTTGCGCAGGGCGGGCTGGATATCGTCGCGCGCAACGTCACCAATGCGAATACCGAAGGCTATACCCGCAAGAGCGCGCAGCAGCTCCCCACCGTCATCCGTGGCGAAGGGGCGGGCGCCTATCTGGCGGAAATCCGCCGCACTGTGGATGCCGGGCTGCGCCGCGAACTGGAAACCGCGATCTCCAACGAGGCGCGGCTGACCGTTGTGGACAAGGCGCTGGCGGAGCTGGAGTTGTCCTTCGGCAAGCCGTCGGAGAATGATTCCATCGCCGGCCGGCTGAACCTGCTGCGCAACAGCTTCGAGCAGCTGTACGCCAACCCGGAGAATCTGACCACGCAGCAGAAGGTGCTGGGCGAGGCGCAGAACTTCATCGACACGATGAGCGACCTGTCGCAGCAGATCCAGGATCAGCGCGCCCGGGCCGATGCCGAGATCGCGACCGCGGTTGCCGATACCAACGCCGCGCTGGCCAATATCAAGTCGCTGAACGACGAGATCGCGCGCCGCCAGGCACAGGGCAAGAGCACGGCGGACCTGGAAGATCTGCGCGACATGGAGTTGCAGACGGTCGCGGAGAATATCGGCATCCGCTATTTCGAGCAGAGCGACGGCAAGATGGTCATCATGACCGAAAGCAGCCGCTATCTGGTCGAGTATGAGGATTTCGCGCTGGAATTCTCCACCACGGCAAATTTCGATCCATCCTCGCGCTATCCCGCCAATGTCGGCGGCCTCACGCTGAACGGCGTCGATATCACGGCGGAGACCACCAGCGGCAAGATCGGTGGCCTGCTGGAGATGCGCGACAGCCGGCTGGTGCAGGCGCAGGGCCAGCTCGACGAGCTGGCCGCGACCATGGCCGAGGCGTTCCAGGGCACCGGCACGCCGCCGCCGGCGGCACCGCCCTACGATAACCGGGTCGAGCTGTTCATGGACAATGGCGCGACCTTCGTGCGCGGCGCCGACGATGTGAATGTGGTCGGCTTCTCACAGCGCATGACGATCAATCAGGACATCGTGGACGAGCCCTGGCGCCTGCGCGAAGGCTCCGACCCGGCGACGGTGGTGGCGGAAAGCCTGAACACCGGTGACACGGCCGTCCTGCAGTCGATCCTGACCATGTTCGAGACGCCGCGCGCCTTCACCACGACCGAGCCCGGTCTTGCGGGGCCGGGTGCCGGCCTGAACCTGGATGTCGGCACCGGCGTGACGCTGCAGAGCTATTCCGCCGGTATCGTCGCCTTTCAGGGCCAGACCCGGGCCAGCGTGCAGGCGCAGCTGAACTTCGAATCGGGTTTGAAGCTGTCGCTCGACCAGCGGCTGAAGAATGAGAGCGGGGTCAATATCGACGAGGAAATCTCGACGCTGATCCAGCTGCAGACATCCTATGCCGCCTCGGCGCGGGTGATCTCCACCATTACCGAGGCGTTCGACCAGCTGATCAACATCCGGCGCTGACGCCGGATAGGCTGAATGAGACGGACTGAAAGAGGAAGAGAGCCATGAGGATCGCCAACCTCGCCCAGACCCTGCTTATCCGCAACCAGACGCTGGAAACCCAGGCGCGGCTGCAGACCGTCGAGCAGCAGATCGCCAGCGGCTACAAATCCCAGGTCTTCAGTGGCCTTGGCGGCGAAGCCAAGAAGCTGCTCGATTTCGACCAGGCGAAGAGCAGCCTGGCGACCTATGTGGACAGCATCGTGGCGGCCGAACGGCGCGCCAAGGTGATGGATGCGGCGATGCTGCAGGTCAGCGACATCGCCAAGGATCTGCGCGCCGACAATATCGCCACCTTCCCCTATATGAACGATACGTCGGTTCGGCAGAATGTGCTGACCCGCGCGGAAGAGGCCATCGGCACCACGATCAGCGCGCTGAACACGCAGTTCGAGGGGCGCTTCCTGTTCTCCGGTTACGAGCTCGCGACCAAGCCGGTTGACGATACCGCGGCGGATATCATTGCCGATGCCGAGGCGGTGCTGGTCGCTAACGGTTTCCCGGTCGGTACCCAGCCGATCACCCCCGCCGATATCGAGGCGGCGGTGGACGAATATCTCGGCATCGCCCCGGCGGGTGCTGCCACCTATTACCAGTCCGGCTCCAGCGACCAGGTGGCCGTGCGGATCGACGCCAACCAGGAACTGACCTATGGCGTGACCGCCGATGACGATGCCTTCCGCACCGTGCTGAAGGGCTATCTGATGACGTCGCTCTCGGTGTCGCGCTACGACGATCTGGAGGGCACGGCGCAGGGCAGTTTCGATACGGCCTACGCGAATGCGCGCGGCTTCATCGAGCAGGGCGACGACGCGGTGAATGGCGCGGTCGGCCAGCTGGGCATCCAGCGCCAGAAGATGGAGACCACCCGTCTGGGCCATGATTCGACCATCGATATCCTGACCCAGAGCATTTCCGAGATCCAGGATGCCGACGTCTATGAGGCGATCACTGAACTGCAGCGCCTGCAGGTGCAGCTTCAGGGCTCCTACCAGGTGACGGCGCAGCTCGCCAATCTCAGCCTGGTGAACTTCATCTAAGGCCTTCCGGCTTTATCGCTATCTGCGCCTTTACGCATCGTCCGCTTCGATTTATCGGGCGGACGATGTTTGATTTAGGAAAGGTGCGCGCAGGCGGTGAAGTCCCCTCATTCGTCATTCCCGGGCTTGTCACGGGAATCCAGGGTTCAGCCTGCTCAGGCGGATATCCAGCAAGCGGAAGCCTGGACCCCCGGTACAAGACCGGGGGTGACGGTCAGGGTTTTGTCCCCCGTCAGAGCTTGCTATAGCGCCGCCTCCTCAGTGGGGGCGGCGCTGCCTGTTGTGATCTGCTGTCTTTCGCTTATATATAAAAAGCGTCCTTTAACAGGAAGTGGCGAGAGCAGGAGAGACAGGCGTGATCAGCGGCATCGGATCAGGCGGGACTTTCGGCGCCGGCACCCAGCCGGCGGCCCGGAACAATGCTGAGCCGCTCCGCACCAATAGCGCCCGTATTCCTGCCAATGCAGGCCCGTCAGAGGAACCGCTCTCCCGGCCGCGTCCCCCGGGGCCGACCGAGGTGGACGGTCCCCAGGTCTGGGGCAATGGCTATCTCAGCCCGGTCTATCGCTTCGACGACAGTACCAGCACCCTGTTCTTCGAGCAGCGCGCCTTCGTCTCCGGCGACACCACCCGCCAGGTGCCGCTCGAAAGCGCGGTGAAGCTCTACAGCCTGTTCGAGCAGGTGCGCCAGAGCACCCTGCCGGGGCAGTCCGGCGAGGCTGAGACAGCAGGCCAGGGCGATCCGGCCCCAGTGCCGACAGCATCTGGTCGGGAGACACCTGAGGCTACGGCCACGGGTCAGACGGAAGCCGCCACTGCAACGGGTGGCACCCCGCAGCCCGCCCCGGCGGAAACGGCACCGATAAGGCAGCCATCCAGCGCTACAGCAGGGCCTGTGGGCCAGTTGCTCGACATCGAGGCCTGAGCGCGGTCGGACTTTTTCAGCAATCCAAACGATAACGGCCCGGTCCGCGTTCTGCGGTCCGGGCCGTGTCTCCTGCCCCTGCTGGCTAACGAGAGGGGCGGGAAGGGCGTGTGTCAGATCTCGCGGTTGACGGCGATCGACACCTTGTCGTGCTTGGGCGTGCTGACGCCGTAGCTGAAATTGCCGGTGGCGGTATAGCCGCCGGTTTCCGCGCGCCTGGTCTGCACGGCGTCCTTGATGACCTTGAAGACGCGCTCGCCGGCTTCAACGGCGCTGGCGAGTGCCATCATGTTGCGACTGACCAGCGCCTGCAGTGCGTCCATCTTCTCGCGCAGCAGGCTGCGCTGCTCCTCCGGCGCCTGGTTCACCGGCGCGGGGTTCTGCTGCAGGGCGGTCTGCAGCTTCACATAATCGTTCGACGCCATGGTCTTTTCCGTCTGCAGCGTCGCGATCTCCTTCAGCAGCCGCTTTTCCAGCAGCTGGGTCTCGCGGCTGAGCACCTCGATCAGACGGTCGATGATCTCGACGAAGCGGTTCAGGTTGACCGGCGGGGGCGGTGCCTCCTGGGCCAGCGTCATGGCGGTGAATGCGGCGTTCATTTGCCTGTCTCCTGTAGTCTCAGCATTTCGGCCTGCACATTGTCGGCGATGCCGAACCCGCCGCGCCTGGAGATTTCCTTGCCCATCTCGGTGACGAGCAGGGAGCGCCAGATGCCTTCGGACGGGCCGCCGCCGAAGGGGCCGTCGGTCGGCAGCGATTCGAACATCGGTTTCAGCATTTCCGAGATGAAGACGGCCTCGAATTCCTCCGCCGCCTTGCGGGCCTTGTCGGCGGTCATGCCGGGGCCGGTCGGGATGGTCGGGCGCCCGCTGGTCGCCTGGCTGGTGGCCAGCGACAGGTCGATCGGGCTGGAGGACGCGGTGCTCATCAGATCACCTCGATTTCGGCCTGCAGCGCGCCGGACGCCTTGATCGCCTGCAGGATGGAGATCATGTCGCGCGGACCGACGCCCAGCGCGTTCAGCCCATCGACCAGCTCCTGCAGCGTGACGCCGGAGGGCATGACGGTCAGCCGGCGGTCGGCCTGCTCGTCCACCTCGATCTGGGTGCGCGGCACGACCACGGTCTGGCCGCCATCGCTGAACGGGTTGGGCTGCGAGACCTGCGGCGTCTCGGTGATGCGGATCGTCAGGTTGCCCTGGGCGATGGCGACGGTGCTGATGCGCACATTCTCGCCCATCACGATGACGCCCGACTTCTCGTCGATCACCACCTTGGCGATATAGTCCGGCGAGACGCGCAGCTGTTCGATATCGGTGATCAGGCCAACCGCGTTGTTGGCGTACTGCTGCGGCAGCGCCATGCGCACGGTCGCCGGGTCCAGCGGCTGCGCGATCGGCTGGCCAAGGAAGGCGTTGATCGCCTGGGCCACGCGCCGCGAGGTGGTGAAATCCGGGTTGCGCAGGGAGATCTTCACCGACTCCATCTCGGTCATCTTGAAGTCGATCTCGCGCTCCACGATGGCGCCATTGGCGATCCGGCCTGCGGTCGGCACGCCACGGGTGATGGAGGCGGCGGCGCCCTGCGCGGAGAAGCCGGAGGCGGCCACCGGGCCCTGCGCCACGGCATAGACCTCGCCATCGGCGGCGATCAGCGGCGTGACCAGCAGCGTACCGCCCAGCAGGTTGGAGGCATCGCCGATGGTGGAGATGTTCACGTCGATGCGGGTGCCCTGGCGGGCGAAGGGCGGCAGCGTGGCCGTGACCATCACGGCGGCGATATTATCCACTTCCAGCCCGTTATCGCGGGCATTCACGCCCAGGCGCTCCAGCATGCCGACCAGGCTTTCGCGGGTGAAGATCGACTTGGTCAGATCGTCACCCGTGCCGTTCAGCCCGACCACGAGGCCGTAGCCGACCAGGATGTTGTCGCGCACGCCCTCGAAGCTGGCGATGTCCTTGATCCGCGAATTGGCGGCGGCAGGCTGCGCGGCAGCCAGCAGGAACGCGGCCACCACCAGCAGGGGGGCGGCGAGCGCCGTCGAAAACAGGGTCTTCCGGATTGATCGCAGCATGTCGCTTCCTCGTGCGTGCAAGCCTGGCGTAATGTCTCGCCACCTCATATGCGAAATGCGTGCCAGCCTTCGGGGCTTGGCGGTCGGCGGCGTCAGGGCCCGGAATTCCGCCACTTCGCGCGGATCAGGGCCAGGACCGGGCCAGGCCGGGCGCGGGTCGGCGGGCAAGGCGTTCCCGGTATCGGGTTACAGGCGGAAAAAATTGCCGACCCCGCCAATATGCCTTGCGGTACCAGTGTAATTTGTTGATCCGCCGGCTTATATGGCCATATATAGAGGCATTGGGACGGAGAGAAAATGAAAGTCGGTTCAACAGGCCCCATTCGGTCCGACGCCGCCCGCCGGTCTGACAAGGCCAAGGGCCGTGGCGCCGAGTTCGCGCGTCATCTGAGCGCGACGGAGGAGTCCGGCTCCGCCCAGCCCGTCTCCGGTGTGTCTGGTGTTGATTCCCTGCTGGCTGTCCAGCAGGTGGACGAGCGGCCCGAGCGCCGCGCGCGCCAGCATGGCGAGGATCTGCTGAGCCGGCTGGACGAAATTCGCCATGGCCTGCTGCTGGGTGGAATCCCGCTCTCCCGCCTGGAACAGCTGTCCGACATGGTGAAGCGGCAGCGGGAGCGCGATCTCGATCCGCGTCTTGCCGGAATCCTGGACGACATTGAGCTCCGGGTGCGCGTCGAGCTGGCCAAACTGGGCCGCGACAGCTAGCGCTTCTATATTATTAAATACTGAAATTCATTACTTTATTTCGATTTTTCGCCGGCTTTCCATTTAATAAAACTTACTCTTGTTCAGGGGCAATGCGATCCCTATACTCCGCGCGCTTTCGGTTCTGCGTAGCGTGGAGTGGAGTATGTCAGCATCGCCTTTGCTGCCCCCCGACTACCGGCCGTCCGAGGACGAGCCGTTCATGAATCCGATGCAGCGGGAGTATTTCCGCCAGAAGCTGTTGCGATGGCGACAGGAGATTCTGGTGGAAGCGGGGCAGACCCTCGACCATCTCAGCCAGGAAAATTTGCAGCAGCCGGACATGGCTGACCGCGCCTCGCTGGAGACCGAGCATGCCATCGAGCTGCGTACCCGGGATCGCGAGCGCAAGCTGCTCGCCAAGATCGATGCCGCGCTGGAGCGGATCGACGATGACAGCTACGGCTATTGCGAGGAGACGGGCGAGCCGATCAGCCTGCGCCGGCTGGAGGCACGGCCCATCGCCACGCTGAGCCTTGAGGCGCAGGAGCGGCACGAGCGGATGGAACGCACCCACCGCGACGACTGATCCCGCACCCGGATCGGACAATTACAAAGGCCGCATCGCAGGGTGCGGCCTTTGCTTTTCTTGCCCGAAAACAAAAAGACCGCCTGGCCCCGGTTTCGGGAGGCGGTCTTTCGGTTCAGCCTTCTGCCGGCCGTCGCTTGCCCTTTAGCTACTTGCCTTTCGGCGGGGCGGGCCAGAACCTTCTGCCCTGGGCCTTCTGCTTCCGCTTGCCGCCTGTCCGGCCTTCTGCCGGCAAAATTTGCTGCCGTCTTTAGAACGGCATGATGATGTCCATCACCTGCTGACCGTAGCGCGGCTGCTGCACGTCGGTGATGTGGCCGCGGCCGCCATAGGCGATGCGCGCCTCGGCCAGACGGTCATAATCGATGGTGTTGGTCGAGCTGATATCCTCCGGCCGGATGATGCCGCCGACGATCAGTTCGCGGACCTCGAAATTCACCCGCACTTCCTGCTTGCCATAGACCACCATATTGCCGTTCGGCAGCTTCTGGGCGACCACGGCGGCGACCCGCAGATTGATCGCCTCCCGGCGGTTGATAGTGCCGGTGCCGGTACTGCTGCTGCCGCTTTCCAGACCCAGCAGATTGCCGGGGTTCACGGCGTCGGGCAGCACCTTGCCGAGTTCGGCTTCCAGGCCGAAGAGGCCGGTCAGCCCGGCATCCTCGCTGTTGGCGCGGGTGCGCGCGGTTGTGTTCGAGAGCTGCGCGTTATCGGCAATCTCGATGATGACGGTGATCAGGTCGCCGACCTGGGACGCGCGCTGATCCTTGAAGAAGGCCCGCGAACCCATGCTCCACAGCGAATTCGCCTGGCGCACCTGCGGCCGCATCTCCGGCATCGGCATGCTGACCGGGGTGTAGTTGCTGGAGTGGGTCGGGTTGTCGATGCCGCCGAGGCCCGGCGCCTTGCCGACCTGGCTCAGCCGCTCGCCGGCACCGCAGGCCGACAGGCTGAGCGCGGCAAGGGCGGTGCAGGCGAGCAGGAGCGCGCGGTTACGCTTCGGGCTGTGGGGTTTCGTGGTGGTCATGGCAACTATCCTTCTTCAGGCAAGCTAGGGGCAGTCAAAGGGGCGGTAAGGGCGGCCGCCCGTTACTTTTCGTCTTTTCAGTTCAGGGCCACCTGGCCGCGGGTGACGACCTCGACGAGGTTCGGCCCGACGACCTTGCCCTGGATGATCTTCTTCGAGCCGGTATTGGTGACCTGGATCAGGTCGCCCTCGGCGCCGTTCTGCATGGCGATGCCGGTGGCGGTCAGCCGCATGTTGGCGGTGGTGGCCACGATGGTGACGCGGTCGCCGCGCGTGGTCAGCAGGTTCGGCTTCAGGTCGGTGCTGCGCAGCGGGCGGTTCGCGGCCAGCGGGCGGCGGGTGACCGTGCCGATGATGTCTTCCGGCTGGGCGACGATATTGCCGGCCAGGCTGGCCTGCCGCACCTTTTTCCAGGCGATGTCGCTCTGCTGGATCACCGCACCCGGCAGCACGGCGCGGGCCAGCACCGGCACATCGATCAGCGTATAGACGCGGCCGGTGACCTGCACGCTCTGCGCCTCGGGATCGTTCGCCGGCGCGGTGATGGTGGCCTGGAAGCGCTGCGAGCGCTTGTCGTAGCTCAGCTGCTCGACCCGCATGGTCATCGGCCGGTCGGTCGCGATATGCAGCTGGACGCTGCGGTTGAACAGATCGACGTCAATCTCCTCGAACCGGTCCTGGGTGATCAGCGCGTCGCGGATCTCGCGCTCGATCTCCTCCGCCGGCACGACCACGCTGGCGCGTTCGATGGCGACCTTGTCCAGCGGGCTGTTCGGCCGCCAGTCGAGACCATGCTGCTGCGCCAGGGCATAGAGATGGCTGGCGGTGTAGATACGGCGCTCGCCGGGCATCGGGGCGTGATCGATGATGCTGTTCCGGTCGTCGGAGATGCCGGCGAACAGGTGGCCGAGGCGCACCTCGCGCCCCTGCACCATGGTGACGTTCTGCAGCGCCACAGGCAGCAGGGCGGCGGCCGGCGCCAGCACACGGTCGCGAGTCTGGTACTGCTGCGCCGATGCGGGCAGCGTGGCCAGACCCAGCAGGGGAGCCACAAGCATGGGGGCCAGGACGGCGAGACCCAGGCCGCGCATCCGAAGCTGTCCAGAAGTGTTCCGGGTGGCGGTCTTGTGGTTGGCTCGCATGATGTCTGCTCCTTCTTCCGCGTGTGTCGCTTAATTGCTCGCGCTATCCGGCGCTCGCGCCTGATCCGGGATCAGCGCAGGCGGGTGACGGTCTGCATCATCTGGTCGGTGGCTTCGATGACCTTGGAGTTCATCTCGTAGGCGCGCTGCGCGGTGATCAGCGAGGTGATCTCGGTCACCGGGTTCACGTTCGAGGTCTCAAGGTACCCCTGCAGCAGCGTGCCATAGCCCGGCTCGCCCGGATTGCCGGCGATTTCCGCGCCGGAGGCCGGGGATTCCACCAGCAAATTGTTACCGATGGCCTCAAGGCCGGCCATGTTCGGGAACACCGCCAGATCGATCCGGCCGAGATTCTGCAGCTCGACCTGGTTGTCCAGCTTCGCCAGAACCTCGCCGCTGGCATTGATGGTAACCGACACGGCGTTCTGCGGCACCGCGATGGCCGGCTGCACCAGGAAGCCGTCGGCGGTGACGAGCTGGCCTTCCGGGTTCAGCTGGAAGGAACCGTCGCGGGTATAGCCGATCTCGCCGTTCGGCAGTTCGATGCGGAACAGCCCTTCGCCCTGGATGGCGACATCGAGCTGGTTGTCGGTCAGCATCAGGTTGCCCTGCTCGTTGATCCGGTAGGTTGCCGCGGCGCGGACACCGACACCGATCTGCAGGCCGGAGGGCACGACATTGCCTTCCTGGGCGGACTGGGCGCCGACCCGGCGCAGATCCTGGTAGAGCAGGTCCTGGAATTCCGGCCGCATGCGCTTGAAGCCGACCGTGCTCATGTTGGCGATGTTGTTGGAGATGACCTCCACATTGATCTGCTGCGCCTGCATGCCGGTGGCGGCAATATTAAGGGATCGCATGATTTCTACTCCGTATCTGGCTTATGGCCGTTAAGTGCGTGCGGTCAGGTCTTAGGCGCCGTTATTCGGCTTGCCGAGCCGGCGGATACCATCGCGCATCCGGTCATGCTCCTGCTGGATGAGGTTGGAGGTGCGTTCATAGCTGCGGTGAATGTCGATCATCCGCGTGATCTCGCCGACCGCATTCACGTTGGAGCTTTCCAGCGCGCCCTGCACGACCCGCGAATTCTGCGGCTCAATCGGCTCCTCCAGGGAGACGAACAGGTTGGTGCCGGCGCGCTGCAGCGTCTGCGGGTTGTCGAAGCCGACGATCTGGATCTGGCTGATCTCGACACCGTCCTGGGTGCGGATGAAGCCGAACTCATCGACCAGCAGCGGCCCCTGATCCATCGGGATCGAGACCGGGTTGTTGTTGCTGTCGAGCACCGCATAGCCCTCGGTGGTGACAAGCTCGCCATTCTCGTTCGGCTTGAAGCTGCCGGTGCGCGTATAGCGCGGGCCCGCCGGCGTCTCGACGACGAAGAAGCCATCGCCAGTCACCGTCAGGTCATAATCGTTCGCAGTGGTCTGCAGCGCGCCTTCTGACATGTCGAAGGCAATCGCCTTGTCGATCACATAGGACAGCTTCTCACCGAAGCGGGGCTGCTCCAGATATTCGGCGAACAGCACGCGCTGCCCTTTGAAGCCGGCCGTGTTCACGTTGGCGATATTGTTCGCGATCGTGGACATCTCGCGCTGCAATGCGCTCTGACGTGACAAGGCGATGAACGAAGTGGCTTCCATGATCGTGTCTCTCCTGCCTGGTTCGATGGCCGGTAACGGTCCAGCACCTCGGGCTCGCCAAACCAGATGCAGGAGGTGTGCCAAAACGAAAACGCCAGGAAATCCGCCACTTTTCTGGAGAGAATCCGGTTCTGGGGACGGCGTGGGCATGTTGCGGCAGGCTTTGCCCGGCAAATCTTGCCAAGCCGTATCGCACAGCGTGGCAGGGGGAGGGGTACTCTTTGCCGGGCGCTGCCGCCGCGGCGGTGTGGGACCACAAGATCACGCGGTCGGCATTTAAAAAACGACAAGGTATGGGGTTACGCGGCAGCCAATCCTTTCAACACAGACGTGATTCCGCTAAACTGCAAAAAGCGTTATGTATGAAGCCATGCCGGATCGCCGGACACGATGCGGCCTGGCGTATGGCCAGGGAAGGCACGATTTTTGCTCCATCGGTTTTCAGGCGTCCAATCCGGGCGTCGCACCCAAGGCGCAGGCCGCCCGCTCCGGGCGGCTCCGCAAGAGTGACGGACAGGTAGAAGAAGATGGCGGCTGACGCGGTCGGCGAGGATTTTGAAGAAGGCGGTGAAGGCCCGCCGAAGAAAAAGTTCAGCGGTAAGAAGCTGATCCTTTTCATCGTGCTGCCGCTGCTGCTGCTGATCGGCGCGGCCGTCGGCGTCTATTTCTCCGGCCTGCTCGGCTCCGACCCGGCGCCGGTGGATACCGCCCAGGAGGCACCGCCGCCGCCGCCGCCGGCGCAGGCCGTGTTCTTCGATCTGCCGGAAATCATCGTGAATCTGAACAGCACCGGCCGGCGCTCCACTTTCCTGAAGATGAACATCAGCCTGGAGCTGCAGAACCCGTCCGATATCGCCCGGATCAACGAGGTGATGCCGCGCATCATCGATAATTTCCAGGTCTATCTGCGTGAATTGCGGATCGAGGATCTTCAGGGTTCCGCCGGCATGTACCGCCTGCGCGAGGAGCTGCTGCGGCGGGTGAATCTGGCGGTGCGGCCGGCGCGCGTGCGTGACGTGCTGTTCCGCGAGATGCTGGTGCAGTAGCGGATGCGGCGCCGGGACAAGACGGAGGCAAGATGAGCAACGACCAGGATGCCCTGGCTGACGAATGGGCCGCCGCGGGCGAGGATGACGAGGATATGGCCGCCGCCATGGGCGGCGATGAGGATGAGGCTACAGCCCGTGTCCTGAACCAGGCGGAGATCGATTCGCTGCTCGGCTTCGACGAGGATGGCGACGGCTCGGGCGACAATTCCGGCATCCACGCCATCGTCAATTCGGCGCTGGTATCCTATGAACGCCTGCCGATGCTGGAGGTGGTCTATGACCGCCTGGTGCGCATGATGTCCACCAGCTTGCGCAATTTCACCTCGGACAATGTCGAGGTCTCGCTCGACAACATCAACTCGATCCGCTTCGGCGATTATCTGAACTCGATCCCGCTGCCCGCCATGCTGGGCGTGTTCAAGGCCGACGAATGGGACAATTTCGGCCTGCTGGTGGTCGATTCGGCGATGATCTATTCCATCGTCGACGTGCTGCTGGGCGGCCGGCGCGGCACGGCGGCGATGCGTATCGAGGGCCGGCCCTACACCACCATCGAGCGCAATCTGGTCGAACGGCTGATCAATGTCGTGCTGTCCGACCTGTCGGCGGCCTTCGACCCGCTGTCGCCGGTGACCTTCCGCTTCGAGCGGCTGGAGACCAACCCGCGCTTTGCCACCATTGCCCGGCCGGCGAACGCCGCCATCGTCGCGCGCCTGCGCATCGACATGGAGGATCGCGGCGGACGGCTGGAGCTGCTGCTGCCCTACGCGACGCTGGAGCCGGTACGCGAGCTGTTGCTGCAGATGTTCATGGGCGAGAAGTTCGGCCGTGACTCGATCTGGGAAGGCCATCTGGCGACCGAGCTGTGGCACACCGATGTCGAGCTGGAAGCGGTGCTGGACGAAGTGCCGGTGCCGCTGGGCGACGTGCTGAACTGGAAGGTCGGCAGCCGCATGTTGCTGAACACCGAGGCGGATTCGACCATCGATCTGCGCTGCGGCAACGTCACCCTGTTCGGCGGCCGCATGGGCCGCAAGGGAACCGATATCGCCATTCGCATCGAGAAGCGTCATCGCAAGATGTAGCATGGAGCCGCCGGCACGCCGCCGGCCGCCACGGGAAGGGATGGGCGCATGATGGGCCTGGAAATGTCGCTGCTGCTGGAAACGCTGGTGGCTGCCTTGCTGGTCGCCACCATCGTCTATGCCGCCATCCTGAACCGCAAGCTGGGCCGGCTGCGCGCCGACCGGGCGGAGCTGGAGGCGCAGATCGCCCGATTCGTGGAGTGCACGCATCGCGCCGAAGCCAGCATCAAGCATCTGAAGGCGGTTTCCGAAGAGGCCGGCCGGTCGCTGCAGCAGCCCATCGACAGGGCCATGGCCGTGCGCGACGAGCTGGTGTTCATGATCGAGCGTGGCGACACGCTGTCGGAGAAGCTGTCGGGCCGGATCTCGGCGGCGCGCGAGCCGCGCGCGGAAGAGACGCCTGCTGCCATGCCCAGGCGACCGCGCCCGGCCGCGCCAGTTCAGGACCGGGCGCAGGCCGCGTCGGCTCAGGACAGGATGGCGGGACCGGCGCCCGAGGAGGATGACGATATGGCCGGCCGTTCCAAGGCGGAGCGCGACCTGCTGCGTGCCCTCCGCGAAGCCCGCTAGAGACTGCTGAGATATGAAGGGGCGCGTGGCGCCCGCCTGAAAGAACCGAGTGGAATAGTGATGCTGTCGATCCCACGCCTGTTGCCGGTTACGATTCTGGCCGCCCTGCTGCTGCTGACCGTGAAGCTGGGCGGTATCTGGGACGGTGTCTCCCGCCTGCAGGCCGGGATCGGCACTGCGCCGGTGCGTGCCCAGCAGGCCCAGCAGCCGGCGCCCGCAAACCAGCAACCGGCGAACCAGCAGCAACCGGCCAATCAGCAGCCCGCAGGTCAGCCTTCCACAAATCAGCAGAACGGGGCCAACCAGGGTGGTACGGGCCAGGGTGGGGCTTCGTCGGGCGGCACCGCCGTCGATCCGATCCTGTTCAGCCGGTCGGAAATCGAGCTGCTGCAGGAATTGTCGCGCCGCCGCGATGAGCTGGACCAGCGCGAGCAGACGCTGGTGCAGAAGGAGGGGCTGCTGGCAGCCGCCGAGCAGCGTATCGACAAGAAAATTGCCGAGCTGGATGCGATCCGCTCCGACATCGAGGGGCTGATCAAGAAATATAACGAACAGGAAGAGGCGGAGGTGCAGCGCCTCGTGAAGATCTACGAGGCGATGAAACCCAAGGATGCGGCCCGCATCTTCGACCAGCTGGACATGAACATCCTCCTCCAGGTCGTGGAGCGCATGGCCGAACGCCGCGTCGCGCCGATCCTCGCCGATATGAGCCCGAAACGGGCCAATGAGCTGACTGCGGAAATTGCATCGCGTCGCCAGATGCCTGATCTTGGCGCGCAACCGACCCAGTAGCGGTAACAGTGGCGGAATTACAGCGGAACCGGCGCCGCCTGGCGCTTAAAAAAAGATCGTGATCGTTTTAACTCTTGTTTAATTAACGGCGACTAGAGTGACCCCCGTCGCCCGTTAACCACACAAACCTACGCTTTAAACCGAGGTGATGAATGAGCGTCGATATGAACATGGATATCCTCATCGTCGATGATTATCGCACGATGCTCCGGATCATCCGCAATCTGCTGAAACAGATCGGCTTCGATAATGTCGATGAAGCCACCGATGGCAGCATGGCGCTCAAGAAAATGCGCGAGAAGAGCTATGGGCTCGTCATTTCCGACTGGAACATGGAGCCGATGACCGGCCTGCAGCTCCTGAAGGAAGTGCGCGCGGACGCCAAGCTGAAACATACGCCCTTCATCATGGTGACGGCGGAAAGCAAGACCGAGAACGTGATCGCCGCCAAGCAGGCCGGCGTGAACAATTACATTGTGAAGCCGTTCAACGCCGCCACGCTGAAGATGAAGCTGACGGCTGTCATCGGGAACTTCTGACAGAGGGTTCTGCCATGGCCGTTCCGTCGAAATTTTCGGCAAAGCAGCCTGCCGGCGAGGCCGCTGCCGATTCGTCCGCCGGTCCGGCCGTGACCACGGAAGAGGTGGTCTCCGTTGTCGAGCAGATGCTGTCCAACCTGCGCGGCGACCTGTCGCCGGGTGCCATGCAGCTCTATGGCGAGCTGGAGGATCTGGCGCGCTTCATCCGTGATGCCCGCAAGGACCTGGCGGAAATCCGCCCGGAAGACATCCGCGACCATCATATCCCGAGTGCCACCGACGAGCTGGATGCGGTGATCGGCGCCACCGAGGAGGCGACGGGCCGTATTCTGGATGCCTGCGAGGTGTTCTCCGAAGTCTCCGGCAAGCTGTCGGAAGAGGATTCGGAGCGCACCATGAATGCGGTCACCGAAATCTACGAGGCCTGCAACTTCCAGGACATTACCGGCCAGCGCATCGCCAAGGTGGTCGGCACGCTGAAGCATATCGAGGACAAGATCGAGCAGCTCCTCCAGGCTTTCGGCGCGGGGGTCAATAACGCGAAGGACGGCGCTGCCAAGAAGCCGCCGGCCGCGGAAAAGCCCAAAGGCAAGGATGGCCGGCCGGATGCCGATCTGCTGAATGGCCCGCAATTGCCCGGCAATGCGAATTCGCAGGAAGATATCGACGCAATTCTCGCGAGTTTCGACTAGACTGTCGCCAGTTAGGTTAACGGGCGGCCGGAGTCGATGCAGGGCGAAGACGGGCAGAACGAAACGAAGAATCCCGCAGCGGCCAGTGCCCAGGCTCTGTTGAGCCTGTATCTTCTCCTGCTGGCCTTCTTTATCCTGCTGCAATCCATCTCCACCTTCGAGGATCAGCGCGCCGGCGAGGTGATGGAAGGGGTGAACCGCAGTTTCCCCTCCTTCCTGAGATCCGGCACGGTCGGCGGCGACCGCATGACCAGCGGCGGCCTTGCCGAAGGCGCCGAAGCCTCGGCCCGGCTGGGTCCGCTTTTCGAAAGCCAGTTCACCCTGTCGCCGACGGCGCGCATGACGCCGGCCGACAGCTTCCGCGCGACCGTGCCGCTGGCGGAACTGTTCGAGGGGCCGGGTGAGGGGCTGAATCCGCAAATCGCCCCGTTTCTTGATCAGCTTGCCGATATTCTGCAGCGCCCGCCTGCCGGTGCACGGATTGAGCTTGAACTGCTGATTCCCGAGAAACCGGCTGCCATCGGCGCCAGCGGAAATGCCGAGACACCAACCATGCGGCGGCTTGCCAATCTGGTGCAGGCGCTCGTTCAGGCCGGCGCGCCGGCCAGCGTGCTGTCCATCGGCTATGCGCTTGGCAACGGAAACGGCAATGGCGATGGCCAGAAGATGAGCTTCCTGTTCCATGTCCGGAGCAGTGCCAGCACTGCCGTTACCTTCGGACCGGAGAGCCGCTGATGCCCTCTGATCCGCTTTTTGGCCTGAACAGCGGCCCGCATGGTGGTGCGGGCAAAAAAACCGAGACGCCGGAATCACCGCCGCAACACAGCCCGTTCCATATCCTGCCCAAGGTCGGCGGGCCGTTCTGGCTGCTGACCTTCCTCGACGTTATCAGCCTGCTGCTGGCCTTCTTCATCATGCTGTTTGCCATGTCGAACCCCAGGACAGCGGACTGGGAGGAGCTGTCGGCCACCCTGGCCGACCGTCTGGCACCCAATGTGGAGACCGTGAAGCCGGCGCCGCCGACCGCGCTGACCATCGACGAAGACAAGACCGTACCGGGCCTGAACCTCGATTATCTGGTCTCGCTGCTGCGCGGCCATCTCGACAGCGATCCGCTGTTGGCACGAACCGTGCTTCACCGTTTTCCGGACCGGTTGATCCTCTCAATGCCGTCCGACCTGCTGTTCGCGCTGAACAGTGCCGCCCTCAACGACCAGGCCCGTCGGGCCCTGTTCGAGCTGGGCGGCCTGCTCGGCAACCTGAGCAACCGGACGGATGTGTATGGTCATACCGATCCCGCGCCGATCCGCTCCGGTCCCTATCGCAGCAATTGGGAGCTTTCGTTGGCGCGTGCACAGTCCGTAGCGACGGCGCTGCTGGAATCAGGTTATGATAAGCCTATGATCGTTCAAGGATTCGCCGATACGCGCTTCGTCTTTCTCGCCCGTGATATCCTCTCGCCCCGGCGTGAGGCGCTGGCGCGCCGCGTCGATATCGTGCTCTACCCGTCGCAGGCCGCGATCCTGCCATGAGGCGCGCCGCGATCCTTTCCCTGCTGGGGGCCCTGCTGGCGGCCCTGACTGGCGCGGCGTATCTCGCGCCGCTGCCGGCGCTTGCTCAGCAAACCGAACAGCCAGCCAGCAGCCCGGCACAGACGACGGCACCGGTGCAGGTGCCGGTGCGTGGTGGCCTGCATGAAGGCTATGGAAGGCTGGTGTTCGACTGGCCCGGTAATGTGGAATATACGGCGGCAGTCGAGGATGGTTCGCTCATCATCCGGTTCGACCGGCCGCTGCGCACGGATATCTCCGGCGCGCTCGCCAATCTGCGCAGCTTCCTGTCCGGCGGATCGCTGGAACCGGACGGCCGCACCCTGTCCTTCGTGCTGGCCAATGGCGATTTCGGGCTGCGCAGCTTCAAGATCGGCACCTCGGTCGTGCTCGACCTGCTGCGCCAGGGCGGGGCAGAGACGGCAGAATCCGCGCCGCCGCCCAGCCCGCTACCGGCCAATACACAGCAACCGGCGCCAGCCAGTGTGCGAGCCAGCCCGGCGGCCACCGACCTCAGGGTGCGGGGCGCCGATCATGACGGCTATTCCCGTCTGGTGTTCGACTGGAACCAGCCGGTCGATTACACGGTGGACAGCCGGAACGGGCAGGCGACCCTGCGCTTCGACCGCCCGGCCAGCTACGAGATTGGCACGCTGAACAGCCGGCCGCTGCGCAATGTCCGGCGGGTGGAACCGACAGGCGGCGACGGGCGCGGCGTGACCCTGCAGATCGCCCCCGATTCGCGGCTCAGGCATTTCCGCAGTGGCACGCGTGTCGTGGTCGATGTGCTGAATCCGGCCCCCGGCGGTGCAGCGGAAACCCGTCCGGCTACCCAACAGGCATCTGCACCGACGTTCGCACCCACACCGACGCCCAAGCCGCCGGCCGGCGAGCGCGGCCAGCCGGCAGCGGCGCCCCAGCAGGCACCGCAGGCTCAGGCACCGCAGGCTCAGACTCCGGGCCAGCCTCCCTCCGCCGCACCCGCCAGCCCACAGGACCGCCCGCCGGGTGAACGCGGCCCGTCGCTGCCGGCGCAGCCAGTGACGCCGGTTACCAGCCAGCAGACGGCGGATGCCCGCCCGATCCCGGGAGCAGGGCCGGCGGCGCAACCCCTGACCTCATCCCTGGCGCCGTCGCGAATCCAGGCTCCGGTACCGCTGGAGCAACTGCAGGGCGCGCCGGTGCCGGTGACGCTGCGCCGCGAGGGCGACATGGTGGCGCTGCGCTTCCAGTTCGAGGATTCCAATGCCGCGGCCGTGTTCCGCCGTGCCGCGCATCTGTGGATCGTGTTCGATGGTGCACGGCGCTTCGACTTCTCGGCGGTGACGGATACCGACGCGGGCATCTTCTCTGAACTAACGCAGGTTCCGGTACCGAATGGCTCGCTGGCACGCGCGCGTCTGGTCCCCGGCGTCAATCCCCGGATCTGGCGCGACGGGCCAAGCTGGGTGATCGAGCTGCGCGCACAGCCGCTGCGCCCCGACGTGGCGCTGGCGACCGAGGTGCAGCCGGTCAGCCCGCAGGGGCCGCGCCTGTTCATTCCCGTTACCGGCATTGGCGAGACCGTTGTCGTGCGCGACCCGGAGGTCGGTGACGAGCTGCATATCGTGCCGCTGTCGATGCTGGGGCGCGGTATCGAGGGCGACCGGCGCTTTGCCGAGTTCGAGCTGCTGGCGACGGTGCAGGGCATCGCCGTGGTACCGCTTGCCGATGGCGTGGCGGTACGGCAATTGCCGGATGGTGTCGCAATCACCAGCGGCGACGGTCTGGTGCTGTCGCGCGACCTGCCGGAACGGTCGGAGACCTTCGGGGAAGTCGCGTCGGACAGCGATATCCGCAAGGGCAAACCTTTCGCCATGCAGGAATGGCGCGGCAACCAGGCGCCCGGCCAGGGTTTCTATCCCAAGCGGCAGCAGTTGCAATTCGCCCTGGCCGATGCCACCAGCATCGCACGCACCAAGCCGCGCATGGATCTCGCGCGCTTCTACTTCGCCAACGGCCTGGCGCCGGAGGCGATGGGGCTGCTCCGGATCATCGCGGAGGGCGATGCGGACTATGCGAACCTGCCCAGCTTCAAGGCGCTGCGCGGCGCTACCCTGTTCATGATGGGCCGCCACGAGGACGCGTTGAAAGACCTTTCCGACCGGGCGCTGGATGGTATCCGCGAGGTGGCGCTGTGGCGCGGCGCGGCCTTCGCGGCGCTCGGCAAGTGGAACGAGGCGGTCGAGCAGTTCGCCCGTGCCGGCGAGATTCCGGCCGACTATCCGCGTAACTACACGACGGAGATCGCGCTGCTGGCGGCCCAGGCGGCCATCCGCGTCGGCGACAACCGTGGTGCTGGCCAGTTCCTGAACGTGGTGGCGGCCGGCACGCCGACCGACAGCGAACAGGCGCGCATCAACTATCTGCGCGGGCTTGTGCTGCAGGCGGCGGGCGATACCGATGCGGCGTTCGAGCTGTGGCGTCCGCTGGCCGAGGGCGCGGACCGCTGGGCCCGGGTGCGGGCGGCACGCGCGATCATCGAGCAGGAGCTGGCGCAGGGCAAAATCTCCAACGCCGATGCGCTGCAGCGGCTGGAAAGCCTGCGCTTCGCCTGGCGCGGCGACGATCTGGAGTTCGACCTGCTGCGCCGGCTGGGCGACCTGTATCTGGCGGAGAATGATTACCGGAACGGTCTGGCGACGCTGCGCGAGGCGGCGACCCTGTTCCCGAATCATCCGGAAACGCCGACCCTGGCGCGCACCATGACCGACGCCTTCGCCAAACTCTATCTGGAAGGCGGTGCGGAGCGCATGCCGCCGCTGACAGCGCTGGCGCTGTACGATGATTTCCGGGAGCTGACGCCGCCCGGCGCGCGCGGCAACGAGATGATACAGCGTCTGGCTGACCGTCTGGTGACGGTCGATCTGCTGGACCGTGCCGCCAACCTGCTGGACCGTCAGGTGAAGTTCCGCCTGGAAGGGGTGGAGAAGGCGCGGATCGGCGCCCGGCTGGCGCTCATCCGGCTGCTTGACCGGCGACCCGAGGCGGCGGTCGGCGCGCTGGACGAGAGTGCTGTGCCCGGCATTCCGGTGGAGCTGGCGCGCGAACGCAACCGTCTGCGGGCGCGGGCACAGTTCGACCTCGGCAATCCCGAGCAGGCCATCACCCTGCTGCAGCCGGACACCAGCCGCGAGGCCGACCTATTGCGTGCCGATATCCTGTGGCGGCAGCAGGATTGGGCCGGCGCGGCCGAAGTGTTCGCCCGGCTGGCCGATCCGCTGGCCGACAAGCGCGACCTGACGGAACGCGAGGCGACGCTGGTGCTGAACTGGGCGATTTCCGCCTCAATGAGCGAGAACACCCCGGCGGTGGTGCTGATCCGGCAGAATTTCGCGCAGGCGATGGACGCCACCCGCTTCCGCGAGGCCTTCCGCCTGATCACCAACACGACCTCGGGCGACCTGAACGACCTGCGGACGCTGACCCAGCGGTTCCAGGAAGTGGAGCGCTTCCAGTCCTTCCTCAGCGACTATCGCGAACGGCTGAAGGCCAGCCAGCTCAGCGCCATCAACTGACGCGTCTCTAGAGCGGCCCGAAGCTCTGCACCAGGCTGCCGGCGATCATGTACCAGCCGTCCAGCAGCACGAAGAAGATCAGCTTGAAGGGCAGCGAGACGATGACCGGCGGAATCATCATCATGCCCATCGACATCAGGACCGAGGCGACCACCATGTCGATGATGACGAACGGGATGTAGATCAGGAAGCCGATCTCGAAGGCGCGCCGCAGCTCGCTGATCATGAAGGCGGGGACCAGCGCGCGCAGCGGCGTGTTCTCCCCCACCTGATCCGGCGTGGCCTTGGCGATGCCGAGGAACAGGTCCAGATCCTGCTCGCGCACATGGGTACGCATGAAGCTGTGGAACGGGGCGATCACCCGCTCCAGCGCCTCGGCCTCGTCAATCTGCTGGTCGAGCAGCGGCACCACACCCTCGTTATAGGCGCGCTCCAGCGTCGGCTGCATGATGAAGAAGGTCAGGAACATCGCCAGGCTGATCAGCACGATGTTCGGCGGGTTCTGTTGGGTGCCGAGCGCGAAGCGCATGAAGGACAGCACCACGATAATCCGGGTGAAGGAGGTGACCATCACCAGGATGCCCGGTGCGATGGACAGCACCGTGAACACCGCCAGCAGCTGGATGATGCGGGCGGTGGTGGAACCGTCCGGCGCGCCCAGGTCGAGATTGAAGCTCTGCGCCACCGCCATCTGTGGCAGCAGCAGTAGGGCCAGCGTCAGCAGTGCGGGCATCGCAAGCAGGCGGCGGCTCATTCGGCCGTCTCCGTGCCGGGGCGGCGGCCAAGGCGCGGTTCGCGCGGGCCAGCCGGTGCTACTGTTGCCTTGGTTGCGGGTTTTGCGGCGGGGGGCGTACGGTCCAGCACGGCATCGAAATCGGCGGTGCCGTCCGGCTCCTCCTCATCCAGGGATTCGATCAGCAGGTCGCTTTCCGGCCCCAGCAGCACCAGATGTTCCCGCCCGTCGCGACGCAGCAGCACCAGCCGCCGCTTGGCATCCACCGGCAGCACCTCGACCAGCCGCAACCGCCGCTCGCCGCGCGTGCGCGGCAGGGCACCACCGATCCCGAGCCGGCGCATGACCAGATAGAACAGGCCGAGCAGGGCCAGGACGAAGACCAGCGCAAGAACGGCGTAGAGATAGCTTTCGATGTTCATGTGCCGGCCTTTCCGGGGAAATTCATCGGAAGCCTTTACCATAGGCGCGCGCAGCATGCAGCCTTTGCGCGCTGGCCGGGTCCTGCCTTGTCTCGCCGGCCTTCTGCTCCACTCCGCCGCCCAGCTTTCCCGCCAGCTTTTCCAGTGCCTTGATCGCCTGTTCCATCGCCGGCAGCAGCGTGCGGGCCTCGGCGGCGGGCAGGGCGGTCGCCCCGGCGCAGGCCGCTGCAATGGCGCTGGTCAGGCCGGCCAGCTGGACAGGCCCCCCGGCGTCGAGCGCCTGGGCAGCGGCCTCTATATCGGCCTGGATACGGGCGAGGTTTTGGCGGGCTTCGGCGAGGGTCATGAGGTCGCAGGGCTGGCGGAGGACGGGCCGGTGTGGAGCGGGTTAGTAGGGGCCGCATCCTCGGCCAGCTGGTTGTTCGCGCGGTACACATAGGACAGGATTTCCGCGACAGCCGCGAAGGCTTCGACCGGAATTTCCTGATTGGCTTCCACCGCCATCAGCACCTGGGCGAGTTCCGGGTCGCGGCGAACCTTCACATCATGGTCGAAGGCGAGGCGCAGGATCTTCTCGGCCACCGAGCCATAGCCCTGCGCCACCACTACCGGCGCCCGGTCGGCACCGCGTTCATGATGCAGGGCAACAGCAATCTGCCGTTCGCCCTTCTTGCCACCGGACTCCGTGGCCGGCGACGGCACCTCAATCTCGTCGATGATGTCGAACAGCCGCTCGCCGAGCGAAGGCTTGTGGTGGCGCAGCTGCGGAGGCTTTTTCGGCTCCATGCGGTATCCCGTATGAATTCTGTCCGTCATCTTAACGCATTTTCCGGGGGCAGGACACTCCGCGCGGCGATGCGGCAAATCTTGCCGGGGCGGCAGCGGACAGGCCGGAATCTCCTGCCGCGCCGTGCCGCCCTGTTTAAATAATTATGTGTTTTCAATGCATTGAGTTTCGGCACGTTGCTTGCTTTCATTCGGGCAAGGCAAACGGCCGATCCGGATGCGAGTTTAGGAGACGACGCGATGAGCATGGGCAATCTGGCACTGTTTCAGGGCATGAAGCAGAAGATGGACTGGCTGACCCAGCGTCATACCGTGCTGGCGGAGAACATCGCCAATGCCGACACGCCGGGCTACCGGGCGCGCGATCTGAAGCCGCTGGAATTCCGCTCGCTGGTGAAGGAAACCCCGCGGGTGAACATGGCCGCCACCTCTTCCAGCCACCTGACCGGCCTGCGCCGCGAGCCGGAGTTCCGCGTCAATGAGGAACGGCCGCGCAACGCCTATGAGGTCAGCATCAACCAGAATGCCGTGTCGCTGGAAAACCAGCTGACCAACGTGTCGCAGAACCAGGCCGATTTCCGCCTCGCCAGCAGCCTGTACCGGCAGAACATCACCTTGATGAAGCTGGCCATCGGCCGCCAGCCGGGCGCTTAAGATCGGGCGCCTGAGGTCAGCTAGCGGATAGAAGGAGAGAGCAGGATGTCACAGGATCTGATGCGCGCGATGACCGTCTCGACCTCGGGCATGAAGGCCCAGGGTCTGCGGCTGCGGGTGATCTCGGAAAACCTCGCGAACGCCGATTCGGTGGCGCAGGGGCCGGGGCAGGAGCCGTACCGGCGCAAGCTGGTGATGTTCCGCAACGAGCTGGACCGGGCCGACAATCTGCACAAGGTGTCGGTCAGCCGCGTGACGAACGACCCCTCGCAGTTCCAGACCAAGTACGATCCGACGCATCCCTATGCGGATCAGGATGGCTATATCATGACGCCGAACGTCTCCTCGCTGATCGAGACGATGGATATGCGCGAGGCGCAGCGCAGCTACGAGGCCAATCTGAACGTCGTCGAGACCTCGATGTCGATGCTGACCAGGACCATCGATCTTCTGCGCATTTGATGATAAATAGGAAGCGTTGAGCGCGAAGGAGGAAGTGCCATGGTTGCCCGGATCGGTGATGCGATCGCTGCCTATGCCAAGACCGGCCAGATCGATAGTGGTCCGTCTGGTGGCAGCGCGGTTGCGCCTGGCAAGGATTTTGCCAGCTTCCTGCGCGACAGCGTCCAGGAGGCGCACGAGGTCATGAAGGGCGGCGAGCAGATGAGCATGAAGGCCATCACCGGCAAGGCCGACCTCAATGATGTGATCGTCGCGGTGAATGATGCCGAGGTGACGCTGCAGACCGTCGTCGGCCTGCGCGACCGGATGGTCCAGGCCTATCAGGAAATCCTGCGCATGCCGATCTGATGGCCCGGTTCCACTAGGAAAAGGGCCGCGGCATGAACCCGAGCGATGTCATCGATGTTTCCCGCGAGGCGCTGCTGGCCACGCTGGTGATCAGCGCCCCGGCGATGCTGGTCGGGCTTGTCATCGGCCTGATCATCGCGCTGTTCCAGGCGTTGACGCACATCCAGGAAATGACACTGGTCTTCGTGCCGAAGATCATCGTGGTGTTCGCCAGCCTGTTCGTCTTCATGCCCTTCATGCTAAGCACGCTGCTGGATTTCTCGGCGACGCTGGTGGACCGCATCATCGGGCTGAATTAGCGGAGGCTGCTGCCGGCCGATGCCTTTCGAGCTGTTCCTTCCCGCCCAGTTCTTCGCGTTCTTCCTGGTGTTCTCGCGCGTCGGCGCGGCGCTCTCCATGATGCCCGGGCTGGGCGAGGGGCTGGTATCCATTCGGGTCCGGCTGGCCTTCGCCATGCTGGTCAGCTTCCTGACGCTGCCGATGGTGCAGGACACGCTGCCGGCAATGCCGCCGACCGCGCCGCAGCTGACCCTGCTGGTGGCCGGCGAGGTGGTGATCGGCCTGTTCATCGGCACCCTGTCGCGCATCGCGCTGACCATCCTGGAAATGGCCGGCTTCATCATCTCCATGCAGATCGGCCTTGCCTCGGCGCAGGTCTTCAACCCCAGTCTGGGCGCGCAAGGCTCGCTGCCGGGCGCATTGCTCAGCACCATCGGCGTGCTGCTGATCCTGGCGACCAACCTGCATCACATCTTCATCCTGGGGGTGGTGGACAGCTACACGCTGTTCACGCCCGGCGCGCCGCTGCCGGTGCAGGATTTCTCCATGGCGGTGACACGGGCGGTGTCCGATGGGTTCCGGATCGCGCTGCAGATCGGTGCGCCGCTACTGGTGATCGGCGTTCTGTTCCAGGTCAGTGTCGGTGTGCTGTCGCGCCTCATGCCGCAGCTGCAGATTTTCTTCATCGTGCTGCCGTTCCAGCTGCTGCTGGGCGTTTTCCTGTTCTCGCTGATATTGTCGGCCTCGATGATGTGGTTCCTGCGCTATTATGAAAGCGTGGTGATGCGCATGCTCGCACTTTGACTTAAGGTGCGGATAGGCAGGCAAGGCAGCGCCAGCCTGTAAGTTTCATGAAGCGGAGCAGGCCCCCGGCGGGAACCCGGCTCCAGACGGCGGAGGCCATGTCCGACGATCAGGACGAAGCGTCCAAAACAGAAGACCCGACAGACAAGAAACTGTCGGATGCCCGGGAGAAGGGCCAGGTCGCCGTCTCGCGCGAGATCGCGAGCTGGCTGGCGCTGGTCGGCGGGCTGCTGATCGTCAGCCTGTTCGCCAGCTTCATTTCCAAGCAGGTCTACACCACCATCCGCCCCTTCATCGAAAAGCCGCACGAGCTGATCCTGGATGCGGCCAGTGTCGGCAGCGTCTTCGGTTTTGCGCTGGCCGGCACCGCCATCGCCCTCGCCATTCCGTTGCTGCTGTTCCTGTTCCTGGGGGTTGCCGCGAACGTGATGCAGAATGGCGTGCTGTTCGCGCCGGAGGCGATTGCGCCGAAGCTGGAGAATATCTCGCCCCTTAAGGGGCTGAAAAAGATGTTCTCTTCCAGCGGTCTGGTCGAGTTCCTGAAGGGCATCTTCAAGATCGTGCTGGTGGGCGCGCTGCTGGGCGTGATCCTGTATCCGGAGTTGTCGCAGCTGGAAGAGATCATGCAGCTGGACCCGGTTTCCATGCTGGAGGAAATCCGCTGGATGCTGATCCTGCTGCTGGGCGGCGCCGTGGCGCTGATGGCGGTCATCGCCTTCGCCGACCTGGTCTATCAGCGCTACTCCTTCAACAAGCAGATGCGCATGACCAAGCAGGAGGTGCGCGACGAATACAAGCAGACTGAAGGCGACCCGATGATCAAGGGCCGCCTGCGCAATCTGCGCATGCAGCGCGCCCGCCAGCGCATGATGGCCGCCGTGCCGCAGGCCACGGTGGTGGTCACCAACCCGACCCATTATGCGGTTGCCATCAAGTATGAGCGCGACAGCATGCAGGCGCCGATGGTGGTCGCCAAGGGCATCGACGCGGTGGCGCTGCGCATCCGCGAGATGGCGGAGGAACACAAGGTGCCGGTTGTCGAGAATCCGCCGATTGCCCGCATGCTGTATGCCACGGTTGAGATCGACCAGGAAATCAAGCCGGAGCAGTATCAGGCCATCGCCGAGATCATCTCCTACGTCTTCCGCCTGAATCAGGGGCGTAATCCGAACATCAACCAGGGGCGCAATGGCGGATCCATCCGGCAATAGCCCCGCTACCGGCGGCCTGTTCGGCGACCTTGCCCGGCTGTTCGGCAAGGGCGGCGGTTCTGACGCTGCCCCGGATACCGGCCCGGTTACGGCGCCCGCAGGCATTGAGTCTCGCAGCCCTGCTGGGGGTGGCCCTGTTGGCGGCAGTTTGGCCGGCATCGGCAGCGACCAGCTGTCACAGGCCTTCGAGAATGCGCCTCTGGCCATCGTCTTCGCCGACCGTGCGGGGCGGGTGCTGGCTGGCAACCGCATGTTCTGCGAACTGGCCGGTCTCGACAGCGTCTCGCCGCAGGCCGGGCTGGCGCTGTCGGACCTCGTGATGGCTGAGGATGCCGGGCTGCTGGCCGAGGCCACCGGTCAGGCACTCGCCGGGTCGCCGCCCGGCCATCCGGTGGAGCTGCGCATGGCGCGCGATCCCGAACTGGTCGCCGCCGGCTTCGTCCGCGTCCTGCAATGCCCTGACGAGAAGGCGGAGGAAGCGGAAAGTGCGCCCAGCCTGATGCTGCATCTGATCGATGTCAGCCAGCGCAAGAAGCTGGAGGCGCAGTTCGTGCAGTCGCAGAAGATGCAGGCGGTCGGCCAGCTGGCCGGCGGCGTGGCCCATGATTTCAACAATCTGCTGACCGCGATGATCGGCTTCTGCGACCTGCTGCTGCTGCGTCACTCGCCGGGCGACCAGTCCTTCGCCGACATCATGCAGATCAAGCAGAACGCCAACCGGGCGGCCAATCTGGTGCGCCAGCTGCTGGCCTTCTCGCGCCAGCAGACGCTGCGGCCGCGCGTGCTGGACGTATCGGAGGTGCTGTCGGAACTCTCCCACCTGCTGCGCCGGCTGATGGGCGAGAATATCCGGCTCGACATGCGCCATGGCCGCAATCTCGATCTGGTGAAGGCCGATCAGGGGCAGATCGAGCAGGTCATCCTGAACCTCGCCGTGAATGCGCGCGATGCCATGCCGGAGGGCGGCGCGCTGAGCATCGCGACGGAGACCATCGAGATCATCCGCGCCCAGCAGATTGGCTCGGAGGAGATCCTGCCCGGCCGCTATGTGAAGATCGAGGTGGCCGATACCGGCACCGGCATCCCGCCCGAAGTGGTGCCGCGCATCTTCGAGCCCTTCTTCACCACCAAGGCGGTCGGATCGGGAACGGGGCTCGGCC